>NZ_CADFEO010000024.1:0-126864 GCF_902833075.1 Burkholderia sp. BCC0405 | reverse complement strand
AGGCGTCTCGAAGCGCACCTCGAAGCCACGTTGGCGGGGCGGCCGGACCTCCCGAACCAGGTCGCCCAGCGCCGTGCGGCCACCGGTGTACCCCATGGCCCGAATCTCGCGCAGCAGTCGCTCGACGCTCAGGTCGGGAAACTCGCGCACACGTTCGGTGACGTAGTGAACGAACGGATCGACCACGCACGGTCGCGGTGCGCGCGGCCCGTAACGCGGAGCCTGAACGCCATTCCTGATGTATTTACGAACGGTCTTGCGGTCCATACTCAGTCGAACAGCGATGGCCGAAATACTCAGCCCTTGCCGGTGCAATTCCAGAATCGTCATCACTTCCTCCAGCTCGACCACCGACACCCCCACGACGGATCTCCAGGGCGATATGGTCGGCGATCGACAGGACGGCGCCGCTACCGCGGCGCCGTCAGATAAAAAACTGGGGAAAATTACTTCGACGAAAGTGGGGAGTATCTATCCGACGCTGACAAAGGCGGAAGGCAAGGCGATGGGGCGGCCGTCCGCCCTGTCGGACGAGCAGCGGGCGGACGTGCTGCGCGAGTTGGACGCAGGGGCAAGCGTGGCCGCGCTTGCTCGGCGATTTGGCACGAGCCGCCAGACGATCATGCGGGTACGCGACGCAGTCTAAGCTGCGCGCGCCGTTCAACTCACGCCCCGCTAGAGCCCGGCTCACCGGACCAAACAGACAGTGTCAGGTTGTCTGGCTCAGTTCGGCCAGTCGCAGACGCTCATATTCGCGATTAAAAAAACATTCGGGTTACCCGGTTATTCTGTAAGGCGGCCGCCGCGGCCAACTCCGAGCGCAGGATGCTTAGGCCGAGACACTTTCGCGAAACTGGGGCCTACGCAGACGGTGGCAACCGCGCTGCCGTCCATTCCGCGCAACCTTGCATCGCATCGTCCACATACTGGATGAAGTCGTCGTATAAACCCCTAATATCCCCTAGGCTGACCGTAGGGTCATCCCGGTTCTTAAACGTCCATTCGATTAGTTGATCAAGATTGCTGGTCGTTATAGATCCGTTCTCGACGAAGAAAGGCGAGTACATATTTCCCCTGCCGGGACACAAGACGCCACGAGAGATTTCACCAACCCAAGAAGACCACTTAACGGATGCCAATTTTTGGAACCGTGATGTGACCGGAAGCGCTAACCTGAGCCCCGGAGTCAGATTCGCTAGCAGCAGATCGACCAAGGCCGTTTGATCCCATGCATCCTTATTTTTGGTTATTCCAATAACCACCCCCTTTTTCGTAACGGATTTAATATACCCCCTGTACCCTTGATGAACGATAGCCTGAAAGAAAATAGAAATTGAATCATGCGTACATGACCGATACGCGCCATCAAATACGACATACCGCGGACTATAGTCGCCAAATGCTTGATATAAGTCCATTCCACCTTCAATCATGAGCCCGATAGTGGGAGAGGGAGGTTTCTGTTGCTTGGGTGCGAAAATTAGCCGTCTTCCGCCATAGCTACCGTCATTCTCCCACATCATATTTAGATAATCGTCGGAATGTGGATTATCCAGTGCCAGCAGCGTTGCTGATAGCATGGCTTTCTGTGTGCCGTCCTGACTGCTCGCAAATAGAATTTTTGCAGTGGAAACTATCGACGGGATTAGTTCGCCAATTACATTGAAGTCGCGAAGTTCACTTCTATTTACTTTTAGAATTGAATTCGCTTGACCAAAAATATTCACATGAACTTCGCAAGGCACACTTATTCTTCTTTCGCGATAGCCTACTCTTTGCCCTTTAAAATAAAGACGCAACCCACTGGCCGGCGATTCAAGGTTGAATGCAACCGCAACGCCCGCATCCGGATGGTATCGCCAATTCAGTTCCGAGCACATTCGGGGCTGGGGAATTCCATTGATAGAAACGGGGAGAGGTACATTATCGAGCAGGCCCTCGAAATACGACGGCTGCCTGCCAACTATGGGATCGAAGAAATCATAAGGCCGCCTACGAATACCGAACGTACGTTCTTTCTCCGGATGAATATCGAGTTCAAGTGTTGTCCCGCATCGCTTCGCCGCCGCGAACGAATTTTCCCGCTGTACGTAAATCGAACCTTCTTCCGGCCCAACCGGGTTCGACATGCGGATAATTAACTCCTCTCCGTTTGTGATACTTTTTGTTTTATATAAAATTTCGTCGGTTAACGTAAACGCACTTTGCAAACCGATACCGAAGGCGCCAGATGGGCGCATCCATTTGGGCATGCGAGCGTAGACTGCATGCTTCCAGGTTCCTTGAATAGATCTACCTATCTTAGACATCCCCTTAAGATCATCTCGACTGATACCGATGCCACTATCTCGAATCTTGATCCTTACTGAACTCCGGCTTGCTGTAATTTCTGAACCCAATCGTATGATCGTTATTTCAATTGGATATTCGTTAAGAATTTTAACGATCTTTGGGTCATAGGGGCTATCGCCCTGTCGAATTGTCATATCACTTGGTAGGTCATTTGCCTCACCCTCACCGTGCCGGAGCCATACGTATAGAAGTGTCGCGTCGATTGCATTTTGCAAAAGCTCTCGAAGCGCATCGCTGTGCGATGTATAAAGTCCGGCCCCCTGAAGTAGCTCCATCACTCTCGGCTGATCTAATTCAAAATGCGGGCGACTGGCATTTTCAATGAGCTCGTATCCTTTAAGTTCTGTCGTGATATTTCCGATCGTTGGCAGTAGTCCGAAGCGATTATCTGGAGATATATCCGCCCAATGAGCCATTTGCCACGCTATTTCCCGCCTCAGATAATCGAACCATTTCTCGGATTCCACATAGCCTTCATAGGTCGAGCAAACAGCATGCACCTCAATCCGTTCCGTGTCTATCCGGAGATGTCGGATCGCGAGGTGCTTATCGATGTGTGCGTGAGTAGCTGGTGGCAGTTGTCCCGCGACTTGCAGCATGACCGGGCAGAATCTATTGTCGTCGAGATCAAGCAAGTCCCCGAGACGCAACATACAGGCAACAAATCGAGGATGAATTTTGTCCTTACCCAGGCCGGATGCGACAGCGGGCAACTGCATCAACTCTGCATGACCTTTCCCGTGCATCGCACAAATGTCGCCAAGTAAGTAAAACAATCGTTTGGGTATTAGTTCATTTCTAGGGGAGTTAAGGCCGATTGTCGTGTCTGGTTGGATGGCAATTCGGGCGGACCGGTCGGCGTGTTTTCTGCGGTAGTATTCCGCTAGTAATTGACTAACATTGGTAATCCAATCAAGGGGATTTTCGCTTCTAGCAAGCGATTCCATGGGATTGGCGATGCCAAGTCGTAATTCATCGAGTGAGAATTTTCCATTGAACGTATTTTGTTGGGAGGCGACGAACGACCGGAAATCGTCGCTTTCCCAATCCAGCTCCTTTTCCTGTTGAGTTACGACCATTCCGATATCATGGAGATATGCAGCTTCTAGTAGGAGCCAGACATCACTCCCACTCAACTGAGATATCCGTGATGATCCGAGAATTCTTTCGATGTTGACGAGAATTTGTGTTGAGTGCGATTCATCATGGCGACTGTAGTGCGGGAAAAGATTGCCCACACTTTGCAAGGCTTTCCCTATTAATCTTTTGTCAAATCCCCACTGTGCTACCAGTGGTGCAAGAGTGATGTCTTTTGCGCTGCACTCATCTAATCGCTGCTCAAGTAAAGTGGCCAATATGTGCCTCCTTCGGCGAAGGGTTATAGGCTACCAGATGGGCTGCTTTTGCGGTTTTGGGGGCTAGTCTCCGGTCGTCGAACGCGGTGGAGAGCGGCCGTTGAGCACCCTGCAACCGCCATTGCATTGGCATCACCCTGAGCGGCCGTGATGGGTCGCAAGCAGCCGTTGGAGTCCGGTGGAGGTGGCTGGCTTTTATGGGTCGAGGCCGCCCACCGATTTCGCGCGCAAACGGATCGTCCGACGCGCGTTACGGACGCGGGCGCACCGCTAGACGCAAGAGTCGAACTCCGGTTTCGCTCGAAACAGCGGCCGCCTAACCGTGGAGTAGTATTCCCCCATGTCCAGGTTATTGCCCGGCCTATACGGCACACAGCCGACCCATCCGTGACGACGGCGGCAAGCTCGTTAAGAGTTTAGAAACTGCTTCAACGATACGTGTGGTGGCGCCGGCCGTGGCGATGACATTGATGGGAAAGCATCATGTCAACCGAGTGGAAGCACCGCGTCAGACTGTTTGTCCAGCGCTTCTGGCAGCCGACCAGTGCGTGCATGACCTGCATGCCGGGGAGCTGGGGAAATATCATGAGCGTTGCCCACTGGACTATCGCGTTTCATACGGGCCTGCTTACTGGACTCCTGGCCGTACTGTTGACTTTCACGCCTGTGGCGAAACTCTACGCGCATCGATACGGCAATGCGCTGATCGTTGGCGTCCTGACGACGTTGGGCGACGTCTACTCGCACACGAGTCACTACCGTATCCCCTATGTCGAGCACATCGTGACGGGGGCAATTTCAGGTCTCTTGACGCTTGCGGCCTCATATCTCTTCGAAGACCGCGCGCGACGACTTCGGGCGGCGTGGGCTCGGGTTTCCGGACAGCTTATCCGCTGACTTTTCGAGCCCGCCGGGCCGAACGGAAAGAGACCTCCGGCGAGGCTACGCTACATGACCGGAGGTTGCGCACAGACATCCGGAACGCGCGACGGTCAGGAGCTGGCGTTCGACGTAGCAGGATGGACCGTCACCGATCGCTGATCATTCAAAAAAGTGCGAACCATGATCTTTCGCTCATTGTTTCGATCGTCCAGCTCGAAGCAAGCAGCGGAGCCGTCAAACGATCCGGAGCATAGAACCGTCAATTGCAAACGGTTCGACCATCCGGAGTTTCAGATTCAGGATTCCGATCAAACGATGCGTGTGATGGATCCTGACGGCGAAATTCGACCGGCGCCCGGATCGTATCTCGAAGCGTTGAATGCGCTCCGGCTGCAACGTGTCGACAAGTGACCGCTTTCGGGTACCCACGCCGTCTGCTCCGGGTCGCGGCTGGGTGGAAACACGTTACGCAGCGTCGGCGGGCGCAGATTCCGTGCCGCATGTTCACAGCCTTCAGGTGAACGAGGCGTGTCGCCACAGCTTCAGTACCGAGTGGCAGTCGTCCCTCGGTATGCAAGTCCATCCTGGGATGTTTCACGCACCCACCAGCCGCATCGCCTTCATGGTTTTCGAGAACCCGAGTATCGCTATGACGTGTTTGAGGTTGTATGCCAGTACATGCAAACTCATTTCGGTGCTCATGTCTTGTTGATGAGGCATAGTTCGCGACGCTGCCTGCGATCAAATCGGCAGCATGATCGCCCTGGACGTTCCACTTAAAAATCTCAGAATACTGTCCGAACGAGCAGGGCCACCTCTCACGGCGCGATCCGCGCGACCGCAAACCTTAACTCGCCCGCATCTTCACGATCTTCCCGCGCTGCAACACATATTCGACGCGCTCGCCCTGACCGGCCACCACGCCGATATCCTCGAGCGGATTCCCGTCCAGCACGACCAGATCCGCGATCGCTTCCGCCGCGACCACCCCGAGTTGACCCGGCATGTTGACGATCTCCGCCGCAACGGTCGTCGCCGACCTGAGCGCTTCCAGATTCCCCAGCACCTCGGCCCGGATCCGGAACTCTCCGCACTGGAATGCGTGCATTTCCCCGAGCAGATCCGACCCGAACCCCATCTTCACGCCGGCGTTCGCATAGATTTCCAGCGATTCGCGTCCCTTCTGCTGAACGGAAGCCACCTTTGCCACCGATTCGGGCGGCATCCCGAACTCCGCGCCGTGTTTGGCAAGCGCGTCGTAAGTGACAAGTGTGGGCACCACAAACGCGCCATGCTCGTGCATCAGTTTCGCCGCCGCCTCGTCCACGAGGTTGCCGTGCTCGATCGTCCTTACCCCGCACCGCACGGCCCGCGCAATCGCCCGCCCCGTGTACGCATGCGCCATCACATACGTATTCGCGGCCTCGGCTTCGTCCACGATGGCCCGAATCTCGTCCTCGGCGTACTGCGTGTTCGCAATCGGATCGGTCGGCGAAGCCACGCCCCCTGACGCCATGATCTTGATCTGCGTCGCGCCTTTCTGAATTTCTTCACGCACCGCAAGCCGCACACCTTCGACCCCGTCCACCACCCGCGCAATCGCGCCCGTCCTGAAACAGCACGAGCAAGGCTCCAGCAAGTCCCCGCGCGGCCGAAAGTCCCCATGCCCGCCGGTCTGCGACAACGCCTTTCCCGACGGAAAAATCCGCGGCCCCGACACCAGCCCGGTTTCGACCGCCTGCATCAAGCTCCAGTCCGCGCCGCCTGCATCGCGCACGCTGGTGAACCCGCGCGACAACATCGCATCGAGAATCGGCAACGAGCGAATCGCCGCGAGAATGTTCGGCTGCGTCGCATTCGCGCCGAGATTCGCATTCGAAGCCAGCACATGCACATGGCAATCGATGAACCCCGGCATCACGGTCTTGCCGCGCACGTCGATCCGCTGCGCATTCGGCAAATCCACCGGCCGATCGGCGACTTCGACAATCCGTTCGCCGTCGATCACGACATGATGATGTTCGAGCAACACGCCTCGTTCGAGGTCCAGAACGTTGCCGCCCTGAAGCACGGTAATGGTCATGAGGAAATATCCTTATCGAGTCGTGGAGGCAGCCCGCTTCGCGTCCTTCACGAAGCGCGTTCCGATGAAGCTGACGGCCGCCGCGAGGGTCACGTAGAAGGCCGGTGCCATGTTGCTGCCGGTGCGGGCGATGAGCCACGTGATCAGGAACGGCGCGAACCCGCCGAAGATCGTGACCGCGAAGTTGTACGCAACGGAAAGCCCCGTCGACAGCACCTTGGTCGGGAACAGTTCGGCGAACGCCGCGAGGATCGGCCCCGTGTAGGTCGCGATCAGCACGCCGAACACGGCCTGGAACACGATCAGCGACGTGAACCCGGGCGCATGGTTGATCCACGCGAACATTGGCCACGCGAGCACGAGGATGGCCAGCGCCGATCCGGACAGGAACACGCGCCGTCCCCACACGTCGGCGAGCCGGCCGACGATCGGAGAGCAGCACATGATCATCAGCCCGCCGACCATGCCGGCCGCGAAACCGGTCGATTGCGGCAGGTGCAGCGTGCGCACGGAATAGGTCGGCATGTAGAAGAGCAGCACGTAGGTGCAGACGGTCCACAGAATGACCATCGAAAAGCTCGCGAACGTTTCGCGCGGGTAGGTGGACAGCACCTCCCTCAGCGGCGAGCTTTCTTTCGCCTGCGCTTCGACGGCGCTGAACGCGGGCGTCTCGTCGATGTGACTGCGGATGAAGTAGCCGACCGGCCCGACGATGATCCCGAGCAGGAACGGCAGCCGCCAGCCCCAGCTATGCAGCGCCTGCGCGTCGAGCGACGTCGTGACGAAGGTGCCGGTCGCGGCGCCGAGGAGCACCGCGAAGCCGATGCTCGACTGGATCCAGCTCGAGTAGTACGCGCGCTTCTCCGGCGGCGCGTATTCGGTGAGGAACGCGGTGGCGCCGCCCATCTCGCCGCCGGCCGAGAAACCTTGCAGCAGCCGCGCGACGACGATCAGCAGCGGCGCGGCGATGCCGGCCTGTTCGTAGGTCGGCGCGAGCCCGATGAGCGCGGTGCCGGCGGCCATCATGAGGATGGTGAGCGACAGCGCGGCCTTGCGTCCGACCTTGTCGGCGTAGATGCCGAGCGCGATGCCGCCCACGGGCCGCATGAAGAAGCCGACGCCGAACGTCGCGACGGTCAGCAGCACGGACGTCAGTTCGTTGCCGGTCGGAAAGAACAGTTTCGCGATGATGACGGCGAAGAAGCTGTAGACGGTGAAATCGAACCATTCGAGACCGTTGCCGATCACGGTCGCGACGATGGCGCGGCGGCGCTGCTGCACAGCCGCATCGACGGCAGGCGCGGCGCGCGGGGAAAGCGTTCCTTGCATGGTCTCTTCCTTGGTCAGAAGCCGGGGCGGGCGCCCCGCGTGAACCCCATGCTAAGGACAGCGCGATTTTTTTCTGAAACGAAAGATTCGCATGCACGCATGCGCCGGACGCATGCGTTGCGTGCGGGATGGGTCAGGGCGCCGTCTGCCGCTCCGCCTGTTCGAACAGCCAGCGTGTGAACAGGCGTGCGGCGTGGTTCAGCGCGCGGTCGTTGGGCGAGATCACGTAGTAGCCGCCACCGTGGCTCGCGGATGCCTCGGTCACGCGCACGAGCAGCCCGGCCTCGATGCACGCGTCGATCATGTAGCGCCAGCCGAGCGACACGCCCTGGCCGAGAATCGTCATCTGCACGATCTGCGGATACGAGTTGATCGTGATGTCCTGCGGCTGCGCCTTCTGCCGGTCGATGTCGTTCTGGTCGAACCATTCGGACCACGACATCCACTGACGCTGCCCGTCCTCGAGGCGCAGCAGCGTCTCGTTCGCGAGATCGGCCGCGTCGAGCGTGCGGCCGGCCAGGTAACCCGGCGCGCAGACGGGAAACACTTCCTCGTCGAACAGCCTGCGCGCGGTGTAGTCGGCGGGCGCCTGCTGGCGCACGTAGTAGACGCCCACGTCGAATTCCGCCGGCGACATCGACGCAAGCCCGTCGCGCACGATCAGCCGCAGCTTGATGTCCGGATACGCGGCGCGAAACCCCGGCAGGCGCGGCGTGAGCCACAGCAGCGCCACACCGGACGAGCACGCGATCGTCAGTTCGAGATCGCCGTAGGGCTTCATCACGTCGTGCGTGGCTTCCGCGCATTGCGTGAGGAGACGGTGCACCTGCGCCGCGTATTGCTCGCCGGCCATCGTCAGCCGCAGCGAACGATGTTCGCGCACGAACAGCGAGCGGCCGAGAAATGCCTCGAGTTGCCGGATCTGCCGGCTGATCGCGCTTTGGGTCAGGTGCAGCTCGGCGGCCGCGCGCGTGAAGCTCGCATGCCGCACGGCGGCTTCGAACGCGATGAGGCACTGAAGGGGCGGCAGGGGCGTGATGCGCATGGCGGGTGTGAAGGTCTCGTGGCTCGCGACATCATAAGCGCGGATCGAAAGGAAATCACAAGCTGGCGTATGCGGGGAAAACCGGATCGTCCGGTGCGTAATACAGATTTACAAAGTCTGGACGATGCGGCGTCAACAGGGGGCCGGGACGGGGCGTTCTCTATTGCAGCAACAATCCCTTTCACAACAAGACGGAGAACTGCACTCATGAAACTCAAATCCATCCCCGTGATTCTGTGCGCCGCTTTGATGGCGAATGCCGCGTTCGCCGACGAGCTTCACAACAAGGCGATGGCCGCCACGCAAGATCTTCAGCGGTCCATCGAGGAAATGCACGTCATCCAGCAGGAACATGGCGGCGAGTTTGGCGGCCACATGGCGCGTGCGGAGCAACTGGCCCGGCAAGCCGAGAAGGAACGCGCCGCTGCGCTCGAGTACTACCGCGCGCGGCATCCCGGCTGGCAGTAACCCAGTGCGCCTCACATGGCCACGACGTTTGGATGATCAATGATGAAAACGAAATCCTGTTACACCCTGGTCGCGTCGCTGCTGTTGGGCGCGTCGCTGTCCGGCTGCGTGGTGGCCCCGGCTGAACCGCCGGCAGTCGCCCCTGCCGGCGTCGTCTACGTTGCGCCGGTCGGCGTGATGCCGGGCCCCGGCTATTCGTGGCGCTATCACCCGCACTACGGGTGGGGATGGTGGCATCCGCGCTACGGCTGGCACCGCGGCTGGCGTTGATGCGTGGCCGCGCGGAAATGCCCGCGCGACGCATGCGGACGTAGGAACAAGGCACGGGGAGACTTCCCCGTGCTTTTTTTTGCGCCGCGCCATTACGACAGTCGTGGATCGCATTCATGCGAAGATTGCCGCGGCGCGCGCGTGACGGCGCTCGCCGGCCTCCATTTCCCTTTCACCCAACCCAGGCACCATGGACCGCTTCGAAAGCATGTCGGTGTTCGTCGAGATCGTCAGCACCGGCAGTTTGACCACCGCGGCCGAGCGGCTCGGCCTGTCGCCGAGCATGGTCGGCAAGCACCTGAATGCGCTCGAAGCACGCCTGGGCGTGAAACTGCTTCACCGCACGACACGGCGCCACCATCTGACCGAGGCCGGTGCGCTTTACCTGGAGCGCTGTCGCGACATCCTCGATCGGGTCGAGACCGCCGACGACGCCGCATCGACACTCGGTAGCGATCCGTCCGGTCACCTCCGCATCGCCGCGCCGATTTCGTTCGGCGTCACGCAGCTCGCGCCGGCCGTCGCTGCTTTTCTCGCGCAATACCCGCGCGTCGATATCGAACTCGTGCTGACCGATGCCGTAGTCGATCCGGTCGGCGACGGTATCGACCTCGCGTTTCGCGTCGGCCCACTCGCCGATTCGTCGCTCGTCGCGCGGCCGCTGCCGTCGTACTACCGGATGGTCGTGTGCGCGTCGCCGGATTATCTGGCTCGCCATGGCACACCGGTCACGCCGCGGGATCTGCTGAACCACGATTGCCTGGGTCACACGCGATGGGGGCCGCGTTACCGGTGGCGATTCGACGGGCCGGACGGCGCGATCGAGGTGCCTGTCGCGTATCGATTGCGCGTCGATAGCGGCCCCGCGCTGCGCGAGGCCGCGCTGGCCGGCGGCGGCGTGATCCTGCAGCCGTTCGGGCTCGTCAAGGCCGACCTCGAGGCCGGCCGCCTGCATCGGCTGCTGGCCGCGTACGAGTCGCGCGGCCGAGACTTTTACCTGCTCTACGCGCGCGATGCCGGCGCGCCGGCCAAGCTTCGCGCATTCATCGCGTTTGCGCTGGATCATTTTGCGGCTGCGGATCCGGCGGAATGAGTCCGTCGGTATCGGGCAGGGCGGCGAAGACTTCCACCACGACGCCCAGCGCGTTGTTCACGGCCGCACCGCCGCCATAGAACATCGTCTGCAGGATCGTCTCGACGATCTGCTCGCGCGTCGCGCCGGCGACCAGCGCGGCTTCGGTATGCGCACGCAACTGCGGCAACGCATACCCGAGCGTCACGCAGCTGGCGATCACGACCAGCTCGCGCGTCGCCAGGTCGAGCCCGGGACGGTCCAGCACGCCGGCGAACGCCCATTGCATCGTCATCGTCAGGAAGTCCGGGCAGAGCGTTTCGCGCGACTGCGCAAGAGCCTTGCCGCTATGCGCGCCGTGCAGGCGCTCGAACAATGCGAGACCACGTGCATAGGTGTCGTCGCGGGGAAGAAGGGGCTGCGTCATCGTTGACCTCGTCGGGAAACGCCGAAATGCCGGCGGACCAACGCAGTGTGGGGCGACACGGCGCGTTGATAAACGCCTGTTCGGTTGGATCATTTCCCACCGGGAGTGGGCAATGCGTGAGGGGCGGTCGCGATGCCGGTGACTCTCGTCGCCGTGCGTCATTCATGCGAAGATTGACCGCACATCACACTCGCCCGAGAACGACGTGACCCTATTCAACCCTGAGAGCAAACCGGACATCGCCCATCCGCCGTGGATGCCCGTCGCGATGGCCGAACTCGGCATCCGCCGCCATCCGCCCGGCAGCATCAACCCGCGCATCGTCGAATACAACAACCAGACGAACCTGGTCGGCTACGACGACAAGATTTCCTGGTGTTCGTCGTTCGTCAACTGGTGCATGACGCACGTCGGCATACGCGGCACGGGCTCAGCGCTCGCGCGTTCGTGGCTCGAATGGGGGCGGCCGCTGGAACGCCCGGTCTACGGTTGCATCGCCGTCCTGACGCGCGACGATCCCGCGAGCTGGAAAGGGCATGTCGGTTTTTACCTGCGTCACGACGACGAACAGGTGTATCTCTTCGGCGGCAACCAACTGGAAGAAGTGCGCGAACTCGCGTACCCGTTGAACGAAGTGATCGGCTACCGCTGGCCCGACGCCGCATGACCGCGTCGCTACAGCACGCACAAAACCACGAACACCACGTTGCGGCCGCTGCTAACCTGTCACACAACCGTATCGACTCACCCGGAGCCCGTCGGCGCATCAACCAGCCGCCGCGAGCATCCGTACCCACAAGGAGCCAGCAGTGCAAACCGGTCATCTCCGTCTCTACGCGGATACGCAATACACGAGCCCTTACGCGATGTCGGTCTTCGTCGCGCTCGAGGAAAAATCGCTGCCCTACGAACTGGTGACCGTCGATCTCGGCAACCGCGCGCATTTCGCGCCCGACTACGCGGCGACGTCGCTGACGCAACGCGTGCCGACGCTCGTGCACGACGATTTCGCGCTGTCGGAATCGTCGGCGATTACCGAGTATCTCGACGAGATCTTTCCGGGCACGCGGCTCTATCCGGTCGAGCCGCGCCAGCGCGCGCGGGCGCGACAGGTGCAGGCGTGGCTGCGCAGCGACTTGATGCCGGTGCGTACTGAGCGGTCGACCGAAGTGCTGTTCTACGGGCCGTCGAGCGAGCCGCTGTCGAGCCTGGCGCAGGCCGCCGCGCAGAAGCTGTTCACGGCCGCCGACAAGCTGCTCGCGCCGGGCGCGGCAAACCTGTTCGGCGAATGGAGCATTGCCGATGTTGACCTGGCGGTGATGCTGAACCGTCTGGCGCTGAATGACGATCCGGTGCCGCAGCGCCTCGCCGACTATGCGCGTGCGCAGTGGGAACGGCCGTCGGTGCAGCGCTGGGTGAAGCTGAAGCGGCCGCCGCTGTGATTCGCGGGAGCGAGCTGTGGGGCGGCGGCGCGGGCGCCTGCGCTGCACGCCGATGAGTTGGCGCTCAGTCGGTCCCGCACGCATCGAGAAGCGGTATGTCGGCGCGACTTCATGTAACCCGCCGAATCGGCGTGAGAACGAATATCGATGAAGAAGATCGGTTTGTTGGTCGCAATCATGGCCGTGTCCGGTATCGGATGGGCAGCCCCTCCCGGCGACGGGCTGGTGAAAAGCTGCCTGCTGGCGCAGTCCGTCTCGCCGTCGATTGCGATCCAGGGCATCGACACGCATGAGGTGTCGCAAGAGGGCGACTATGCGGACGGGTTCAACGCCAGTTACCTCGTCAAACATGAGGGTGCCGACGTCGGCTACGCCGAAGGAAAGTCGACGCAGGCGCTGATCTACGCTGGCAGGCTCTACCGATTGTCTGCGGCGATACCCGTTGGAAATAACGGTGGAATCAAGCCGACTGCATTCAATCCCGCGCTGGCCGAGTGGAGCATGGCAACGGTCGGCCGTGAGCGCTATCTCTGCGTGAGCTTCAATTTCGACGGACTCGGGCGAAGCGGGGCGTATCAGAATGTTCACGGCGGATACTTGCTGAACGCGAAAACCAAAGACTTGTACTTTGTTGTACGCGACGTCAGGAAGTGAGGGGCCTTTTCTTGCACGGTGTCGCATCGTGCAGGGCAGTGATGCCATTCAGTTGACTGCACACCCCGGTGATCACTTGTATAAGTCTGGACTCGGGCGTGTTCACATTAGCGAAGGGCTTCGACGATCAGGGCAAAGTCGATAAAGGCAATGAACATCAAATAGCTTTTGTCAAAGCGCGAGAAGATGCGGCGGAAGCCCTTCAATCGACGGAGCAGTCGCTCGACCTCATTGCGACGCTTGTACATTTCCGGTCGTCCTCCCAAGGCTCGACGCGCGTACTCAACGAGGGAACGACCGGGATGAAACCGGGATCGAGCGCGAGTTGTCGGGTTTCGTTGCCTTCGTACGCCTTGTCCATCAGCAGGTGCAGCGGCGGATGCTGCGCATAGAGACGACGATCTGCTCATCCGATCCGGACGCAGCAAGAGAGGTAGGCGTTGCTCGGATTTGATCGCCGTCAAACATCCGCACCACGGCAAATGAACTTCAGCCAGGTGACGCGTGGCCATCACGGCGTTTGTCGAGCAAGTGGATGACGTTGGTATCGGTGGCCAGCTGATTCGTGATTCGAATGCGCGCGATGATACCGATCTGCTACGGTGCCGGATTTTGCGTTTGGCACGCAGAGCGTGACTGATGTGCCGGTCCCGCACGCGTCGATTCGACAGTCGACGATGCGTGCAAAACGCACGACAGAGAACACCTCGTCGCGTTGCGCACCTGTCCGATTTTTGAACACCTTCCGTGTTGCATTGTTTCGAGGTGAAACAGCGCGGCAGGCGCAACCGGCAGGCATGCCCCCGAAAATCCGCGCTTCGATGCATTGGTACGGTTCGTGCATGAGCTTATGCGGGTGTGCATGGCAAACCCACATAAGCAACCCACATCACTGGAGACAAAATGAGCTACCTGAGCATCGCCGACCGTACCGACAGCTTCTTCATCCCCTGTGTGACCCTCATCGGGCCGGGCTGTGCGCGCGAGACGGGCGCGCGAGCCAAATCGCTGGGCGCGAAAAAGGCGCTCATCGTCACCGACGCCGGCCTGCACAAGATGGGGGTGTCCGGCATCATCGCCGGCTACATCCGCGAGGCCGGGCTCGAGGCGGTCATCTTCTCGGGCGCCGAGCCGAACCCCACCGACGTCAATGTCCACGATGGCGTCAAGCTCTACCAGCAAGAGGGCTGCGACTTCATCGTTTCGCTGGGCGGGGGTTCTTCGCATGACTGTGCCAAAGGCATCGGGCTGGTCACGGCGGGCGGCGGGCATATCCGTGACTACGAGGGCATCGACAAGTCGAGCGTGCCGATGACGCCTTTGATCTCGATCAACACAACGGCGGGTACGGCGGCGGAGATGACGCGTTTCTGCATCATCACCAACTCCAGCAATCACGTGAAGATGGCCATCGTCGACTGGCGCTGCACGCCGCTCATCGCGATCGACGATCCGCGCCTGATGGTGGCCATGCCGCCGGCGCTCACCGCCGCCACCGGCATGGACGCGTTGACCCACGCCGTGGAAGCGTACGTGTCCACCGCAGCGACGCCGATTACGGACGCCTGTGCGGAGAAGGCGATCGCGCTGATCGGGGAGTGGCTGCCGAAGGCCGTCGCGAACGGCGAATCCATGGAGGCACGCGCGGCGATGTGCTACGCGCAGTACCTCGCGGGCATGGCGTTCAACAACGCCTCGCTCGGCTATGTGCATGCGATGGCCCATCAGCTCGGCGGCTTCTACAACCTGCCGCACGGCGTGTGCAACGCGATCCTGCTGCCGCACGTGTGCGAGTTCAACCTCATCGCCGCGCCCGAGCGCTTCGCCCGGATTGCCGCGCTTCTGGGGGCGAGCACGGCGGGCCTGAGCATGGCCGACGCTGCCGGCGCCTCGGTCACCGCCATCCGGCGCCTGTCTGCATCGGTGGGGATTCCGTCGGGTCTCGCAGGTCTCGGCGTAAAAGCTGAGGATCACGAAGTGATGGGTCACAACGCGCAGAAGGACGCCTGCATGCTGACGAATCCGCGCAAGGCGACGCTGGCCCAGGTCATCGCGATCTTCGAAGCGGCCATGTAAGCGTGCTTGCCCCCTCGCGGGCAGTGTCGCGAGGGGGCTGTATCCATGCAGAAAACAGTGGGCCAAGCAGACAGCGTTGGATTGTCTGCTCATTTTGGCCATCTTGAGACGTTCGACGCCGTCGCACGAATCATCGATAATCCCGAGATTCGATCCCAAGACGAACGCGCCGTTGCAGGTGTCGAAAGTTCGGTCGCACTTGGCAACAAGTCGGTGACGACCAGTACGTCATCGGCATCGACCACAGGTACCACCGCGGTCACCAGCACGACGTTCGGCAACTACGCCGACGCTGCCTCTGCAGCAGGTGGCGTCATCAGTGTTGGTAAGCCGGGCGCAGAGCGCGTCATCGATGAGCAGCTGGCTGCGGTGTCGAAACACCGCTACCTTGCGTCATGCCTTCTCCGGTCAGGCTTGCGGTGCGGCCGACGCGCCGGTGATGCCATGCCGCCGCAGCGAATCCTCGACGAAGCCTGACGCCTTCATGTCCTCGACGAAGGCTCAGCGCCGCCGCAGCCGCTTCGCCGCGGCTCTTCGGCTCCGCCATCGCCTGCCGGATCACCGTGAACCGCTTGTCGAGCAGGCGCAGGCCGAGCGTCTTCGCCGAATCGGTCTCGAGTTGCTGCTTCACGCCTGCGCGGCTACTTCCAGTTGCTGTTCGATGAAGGTCTGCAAGACGGCTTGCTGCGTCGGCGCACGCACGATCTGTGCAGTCTTCAGTTCGCGCGTGAGGAACAGGTCGTCGGCGCTGCTCTTGCCGACGGTCACGCGATTGTCGGGCTGGTCGCACCCCGTAGAAACGCGATATCGGCTTTATAAATTAATTCGAAATGCTGATCTGTAATTTCCGATTTCGTCGCGCTAATTCAAGATGTCAGGCAGGCAGAAGGAGTGTGCAGGGCGCTTTGAGTCTGCTTCGTTCGATTTGAAACCCGGATATCCGGATGGACGCGAACCGCACTGGAAATGAAGGATTTCAGGGGGGGCGATAACTTCTTGCGCAGAAGCTTCCACCTGAGTCGGCGTGGTTCAGTAAATCGCTTCATGATCAGGTTCCCTTTTTTCGAAATAAAAGAGAACGCATTTGTCGGTTGGTCGAAAGAAAAATGTCAGATTGTAAGGGGCGCCGCGGTGGACCCAGTAACGTGTGACAAAGGTTCGCATTTGAGAGGAGGGGGAATCAATATACTTGCTCAAAAAATCGCGAATCCTGGATGCAAGACGGGGCGGACAGCGCTCATGAGGAATAGATCTGGACTTGGTTCCGTAGCAGGACAGTCGCGCCGGGCAACAAGCATCGATGGTATCAGCGGCCAACGTGGCGAAGCATCGCGATCGAAGTGTCAGGTGGCGCCGCAGGCTTTCGTTCGCGTCGAGTTCGGGATTGCAGTCAGACAAATTGTACAGGATTGCATAGGGATCAATCGGTCATTGATCACGTCTCGTTCGCACGACAGACCGACTGGCCACGCTTGCGAGTTTCGCGCCGATGGCGATATGACGCCGCTGGCCGCCCGCCAATACCACCAGAGCGGACGCCCGGTTACGCGTGCTTGGTGCGGGTGACTGATCGACAACGGCTGCAAGGGCCGCGCCTCGCCTTAAGTCGCGATAACGATTCACTTTAAGCGGCGCCGGCCTGACTGTTTCGCCGAAGTGCACAAACCTCAATCTCATTTGCCGCCGGCACTCGGGTGGGCACTGTGACGCGTCTCGACGGTTGGATTTAAGCGGAAGAGGCAGATCGCTGGTTGGGCAATCAATAAGCGGGGGCCGACCAGAACAATGATAAATGACCGGGTGCGTACGCCGGGCGGGGAGTGAAAAATGAACAAGACATATCGATCGGTCTGGAATGAGTCGCTGGGAGCCTGGGTTGCGGTGTCGGAACTCGATTCCGCCAGGGGAAAGCCCAAGAAATCGAAGGTGGTGCATTTCGTTGCCGTGGCGGCTGTCGCGTTGAGCGCGCAGGTGCATGACGCTCGCGCACAGTACGCTGCGAATGGATCTTCCTTGGCAACGGGTGCCGGTTCGATAGCGATTGGTTCCCCTACAGGTGGAAGCGCGTCCGCAGGGGGGCAAAGTGCAATTGCGATCGGGCAGGGGACGACGGCAACTACAACTGCTGCCGACGGGGTCGTGCTTGGTTATTCGAGCACGGTCAGCTCCGTGTATGGAACCTCGATTGGTGCTTACAACACTGTTACCGGTGCCAACGCGGTCGTAATCGGCAATAACGCGACTGCTACTGGATCAGCCTCTCTCGTGTTAGGGGGGGGAGCTGCTGCGACGGCATCCAATGCTGTCGCCATAGGGGCACAGGCGATTTCAAGTGTCGCGGGCTCGGTGGCGCTCGGTAATGGCGCCACCACGACGGCCACTGCATCCGGTGCCACCGGCGGGACGGGAACGGTCAGCGGCGTGACAATTGGAGGTATTACTTACGGATCATTTGCGGCTGCCAGTGGCGCAACGGGGGTCGTGAGCGTTGGGGGCGCGGGTAGCGAGAGGCGCATTCAGAACGTCGCGGCGGGTCTGATCAGCGCGAGTAGTACCGATGCGGTGAACGGTAGCGAACTGTATTCCGTCGCGAGTACGTTGGGTTCCAATATCACGTCGTTATCGACGTCGGCGTCGACCGGAATCAGCACGGCGCAGAGCGGCGTGAACTCGCTGTCGACGGGGCTGAGCACGACCAACAGCAGCGTGGCTTCGCTGTCGACGTCGGCTTCGACGGGGATCAGCACGGCACAGAGTGGCGTGAACTCGCTGTCAACCGGGCTGAGCACGACCAACAGCAGTGTGGCTTCGCTGTCGACGTCGACGTCGACGGGGATCAGCACGGCGCAGAGTGGCGTGAGCTCGCTGTCAACCGGGCTGAGCACGACCAACAGCAGTGTGGCTTCGCTTTCGACGTCGACCTCGACGGGTTTGTCGTCGGCAAATAGCGCAATCACCTCGCTCTCTACGTCGACGTCGACTGGTTTGTCATCGGCGAATAGCTCGATCACTTCGCTGTCGACGTCAGCGTCGACGGGGATCAGCACGGCGCAGAGCGGCGTGAACTCGCTGTCAACCGGGCTGAGCACGACCAACAGCAGTGTGGCTTCGCTTTCGACGTCGACCTCGACGGGTTTGTCGTCGGCGAATAGCTCGATTACTTCGCTGTCGACTTCGACATCGACTGGTTTGTCGTCGGCAAATAGCGCAATCACCTCGCTCTCTACGTCGACGTCGACTGGTTTGTCATCGGCGAATAGCTCGATCACTTCGCTGTCGACGTCAGCGTCGACGGGGATCAGCACGGCGCAGAGCGGCGTGAGCTCGCTGTCAACCGGGCTGAGCACGACCAACAGCAGTGTGGCTTCGCTTTCGACGTCGACCTCGACGGGTTTGTCATCGGCGAATAGCTCGATCACCTCGCTGTCCACGTCGGCGTCGACGGGGATCAGCACGGCGCAGAGTGGCGTGAGCTCGCTGTCAACCGGGCTGAGCACGACCAACAGCAGCGTGGCGTCGTTGTCGACGTCGGCGTCGACGGGGATCAGCACGGCGCAGAGCGGCGTGAACTCGCTGTCGACGGGGCTGAGCACGACCAACAGCAGCGTGGCTTCGCTGTCGACGTCGACGTCGACGGGGTTGTCTTCGGCGAATAGCTCGATCACCTCGCTGTCGACGTCGACGTCGACAGGCATCAACTCGTTGTCGACAGGCCTGAGCTCGACCGACAGTACGGTGTCGTCGCTTTCGACCTCGACCTCGACGGGGTTGTCGTCGGCGAATAGCTCGATCACTTCGCTGTCGACTTCGACGTCGACTGGTTTGTCATCAGCGAATAGCTCGATCACCTCGCTGTCGACGTCGACGTCGACAGGCATCAACTCGTTGTCGACCGGCCTGAGCTCGACCGACAGTACGGTGTTGTCGTTGTCGACGTCGACCTCGACGGGGTTGTCATCGGCGAATAGCTCGATCACTTCGCTGTCGACGTCGACGTCGACTGGTTTGTCATCAGCGAATAGCTCGATCACCTCGCTGTCGACGTCAACGTCGACAGGCATCAACTCGCTGTCGACCGGCCTGAGTTCGACGGACAGTACTGTGTCGTCGTTGTCGACGTCGACCTCGACGGGGTTGTCATCGGCGAATAGCTCGATCACCTCGCTGTCGACGTCAACGTCGACAGGCATCAGCTCGCTGTCGACCGGCCTGAGCTCGACGGACAGCACGGTGTCGTCGTTGTCGACCTCGACCTCGACGGGTTTGTCATCGGCGAATAGCTCGATCACTTCGCTGTCGACTTCGACGTCGACAAGCATCAACTCGTTGTCGACCGGCCTGAGCTCGACCGACAGTACAGTGGCGTCGTTGTCGACCTCGACGTCGACAGGCATCAACTCGCTGTCGACCAGCCTGAGTTCGACCGACAGTACGGTGTCGTCGTTGTCGACCTCGACCTCGACGGGGTTGTCGTCGGCGAATAGCTCGATCACTTCGCTGTCGACTTCGACGTCGACAGGCATCAACTCGCTGTCGACCGGCCTGAGTTCGACGGACAGTACGGTGGCGTCGCTTTCGACCTCGACCTCGACGGGGTTGTCATCGGCGAATAGCTCGATTACCTCGTTATCGACCGGCCTGAGCTCGACTGACAGCACGGTATCGTCGCTGTCGACCTCGACGTCGACGGGTTTGTCATCAGCAAATAGCTCGATCACTTCGCTGTCGACTTCGACGTCGACCGGCATCACCTCGCTGTCGACCGGCCTGAGTTCGACGGACAGTACTGTGTCGTCGTTGTCGACCTCGACCTCGACGGGTTTGTCGTCGGCGAATAGCTCGATCACCTCGCTGTCGACGTCAACGTCGACAGGCATCAGCTCGCTGTCGACCGGCCTGAGCTCGACGGACAGCACGGTGTCGTCGTTGTCGACGTCGACCTCGACGGGGTTGTCATCGGCGAATAGCTCGATCACTTCGCTGTCGACTTCGACGTCGACTGGTTTGTCATCAGCGAATAGCTCGATCACCTCGCTGTCGACGTCGACGTCGACAGGCATCAACTCGTTGTCGACCGGCCTGAGCTCGACGGACAGCACGGTGTCGTCGTTGTCGACGTCGACCTCGACGGGGTTGTCGTCGGCGAATAGCTCGATCACTTCGCTGTCGACGTCGACTTCGACGGGCATCAACTCGTTGTCGACCGGCCTGAGCTCGACCGACAGTACGGTGGCGTCGCTGTCGACCGGCCTGAGTTCGACGGACAGTACTGTGTCGTCGTTGTCGACCTCGACCTCGACGGGTTTGTCGTCGGCGAATAGCTCGATCACCTCGCTGTCGACGTCAACGTCGACAGGCATCAGCTCGCTGTCGACCGGCCTGAGCTCGACGGACAGCACGGTGTCGTCGTTGTCGACCTCGACCTCGACGGGTTTGTCATCGGCGAATAGCTCGATCACTTCGCTGTCGACGTCAACGTCGACAGGCATCAGCTCGCTGTCGACCGGCCTGAGCTCGACGGACAGCACGGTGTCGTCGTTGTCGACCTCGACCTCGACGGGTTTGTCATCGGCGAATAGCTCGATCACTTCGCTGTCGACTTCGACGTCGACAAGCATCAACTCGTTGTCGACCGGCCTGAGCTCGACCGACAGTACGGTGTCGTCGTTGTCGACCTCGACGTCGACGGGGTTGTCGTCGGCGAATAGCTCGATCACTTCGCTGTCGACGTCGACGTCGACAGGCATCAACTCGCTGTCGACCGGCCTGAGTTCGACCGACAGTACTGTGTCGTCGTTGTCGACCTCGACCTCGACGGGGTTGTCATCGGCGAATAGCTCGATTACCTCGTTATCGACCGGCCTGAGCTCGACGGACAGCACGGTGTCGTCGTTGTCGACGTCGACCTCAACGGGGTTGTCGTCGGCAAATAGCTCGATCACTTCGCTGTCGACTTCGACGTCGACAGGCATCACCTCGCTGTCGACCGGCCTGAGTTCGACGGACAGTACGGTGTCGTCGTTGTCGACCTCGACCTCGACGGGGTTGTCATCGGCGAATAGCTCGATCACTTCGCTGTCGACGTCGACGTCGACAGGCATCACCTCGCTGTCGACCGGCCTGAGTTCGACGGACAGCACGGTGTCGTCGTTGTCGACCTCGACCTCGACAGGGTTGTCGTCGGCGAATAGCTCGATCACTTCGCTGTCGACGTCGACGTCGACAGGCATCACCTCGCTGTCGACCGGCCTGAGTTCGACGGACAGTACGGTGGCGTCGCTGTCGACCTCGACCTCGACGGGGTTGTCGTCGGCGAATAGCTCGATCACTTCGCTGTCGACGTCGACGTCGACAAGCATCAACTCGTTATCGACCGGCCTGAGCTCGACCGACAGTACGGTGTCGTCGTTGTCGACCTCGACCTCGACGGGGTTGTCGTCGGCGAATAGCTCGATCACTTCGCTGTCGACTTCGACGTCGACAGGCATCAACTCGTTATCGACCGGCCTGAGCTCGACTGACAGCACGGTATCGTCGTTGTCGACGTCGACCTCGACGGGGTTGTCGTCGGCGAATAGCTCGATCACTTCGCTGTCGACTTCGACGTCGACAAGCATCAACTCGTTGTCGACCGGCCTGAGCTCGACCGACAGTACGGTGGCGTCGCTGTCGACGTCGACGTCGACGGGGTTGTCGTCGGCGAATAGCTCGATCACTTCGCTGTCGACTTCGACGTCGACAAGCATCAACTCGTTGTCGACCGGCCTGAGCTCGACCGATAGCACGGTGTCGTCGTTGTCGACGTCGACCTCGACGGGTTTGTCGTCGGCGAATAGCTCGATCACTTCGCTGTCGACGTCGACTTCGACGGGCATCAACTCGTTATCGACCGGCCTGAGCTTGACTGACAGCACGGTGTCGTCGTTGTCGACCTCGACCTCGACGGGTTTGTCATCGGCGAATAGCTCGATCACTTCGCTGTCGACTTCGACGTCGACAGGCATCACCTCGCTGTCAACTGGCCTGAGCTCGACGGACAGCACGGTGTCGTCGTTGTCGACCTCGACCTCGACGGGGTTGTCGTCGGCGAATAGCTCGATCACCTCGCTGTCGACTTCGACGTCGACGGGCATCAACTCGTTATCGACCGGCCTGAGCTCGACGGACAGCACGGTGTCGTCGCTGTCGACCTCGACGTCGACGGGGTTGTCGTCGGCGAATAGCTCGATCACCTCGCTGTCGACGTCGACATCGACAGGCATCACCTCGCTGTCAACTGGCCTGAGCTCGACCGACAGTACGGTGTCGTCGTTGTCGACCTCGACGTCGACGGGGTTGTCGTCGGCGAATAGCTCGATCACTTCGCTGTCGACTTCGACGTCGACGGGCATCAACTCGTTATCGACCGGCCTGAGCTCGACGGACAGCACGGTGTCGTCGTTGTCGACCTCGACCTCGACAGGGTTGTCGTCGGCAAATAGCTCGATCACTTCGCTGTCGACTTCGACGTCGACAGGCATCACCTCGCTGTCGACCGGCCTGAGTTCGACGGACAGTACGGTGTCGTCGTTGTCGACCTCGACCTCGACGGGGTTGTCATCGGCGAATAGCTCGATCACTTCGTTGTCGACGTCGACGTCGACAGGCATCAACTCGTTGTCGACCGGCCTGAGCTCGACGGACAGTACTGTGTCGTCGTTGTCGACCTCGACCTCGACGGGGTTGTCATCGGCGAATAGCTCGATCACTTCGCTGTCGACGTCGACGTCGACAGGCATCACCTCGCTGTCGACCGGCCTGAGTTCGACCGACAGTACGGTGTCGTCGTTGTCGACGTCGACGTCGACGGGTTTGTCATCGGCGAATAGCTCGATCACCTCGCTGTCGACTTCGACGTCGACAGGCATCAACTCGTTGTCGACCGGCCTGAGCTCGACCGACAGCACGGTGTCATCGTTGTCGACCTCGACCTCGACGGGGTTGTCGTCGGCAAATAGCTCGATCACCTCGCTGTCGACTTCGACGTCGACAGGCATCAACTCGTTATCGACCGGCCTGAGCTCGACCGACAGTACGGTGTCGTCGTTGTCGACCTCGACCTCGACGGGGTTGTCGTCGGCGAATAGCTCGATCACTTCGCTGTCGACTTCGACGTCGACAGGCATCAACTCGTTATCGACCGGCCTGAGCTCGACGGACAGCACGGTATCGTCGCTGTCGACCTCGACGTCGACAAGCATCAACTCGTTGTCGACCGGCCTGAGCTCGACCGACAGTACGGTGGCGTCGTTGTCGACCTCGACGTCGACGGGGTTGTCGTCGGCGAATAGCTCGATCACTTCGCTGTCGACGTCGACGTCGACAGGCATCAACTCGCTGTCGACCGGCCTGAGTTCGACCGACAGTACTGTGTCGTCGTTGTCGACCTCGACCTCGACAGGGTTGTCGTCGGCGAATAGCTCGATCACCTCGCTGTCGACTTCGACGTCGACGGGCATCAACTCGTTATCGACCGGCCTGAGCTCGACGGACAGTACGGTGTCGTCGTTGTCGACCTCGACCTCGACGGGGTTGTCGTCGGCGAATAGCTCGATCACTTCGCTGTCGACGTCGACGTCGACAAGCATCAACTCGTTGTCGACCGGCCTGAGCTCGACCGACAGCACGGTGTCGTCGTTGTCGACGTCGACCTCGACGGGGTTGTCATCAGCGAATAGCTCGATCACTTCGCTGTCGACTTCGACGTCGACAGGCATCAACTTGCTGTCGACCGGCCTGAGCTCGACTAACAGCACGGTGTCGTCGCTCTCGACGTCGACCTCGACCGGCATCGGTATGGCCCAGAGTGGCGTGAACTCGCTGTCGACGGGCCTGAGCACGACCAACAACAATGTCGCGTCGTTGTCGACATCGGTCTCGACCGGCATCAGCACGGCGCAGAGCGGTGTGAACTCGCTGTCGACGGGCCTGAGCACGACCAACAGCAATGTGGCGTCGTTGTCGACAGGCCTCACTGCAGTGACCAGCGATATCACCAACCTGAGATCGAGTGTCGCGAACGGCAGCATTGGCCCTGTCCAGCGGACCGGCACGCCTAACCAGCTCACGCTGGTCGCGCCGGGCGGGACGGGCGCCAATCCGGGCGCCGCGCAAGTGCTGAGCAATGTGGCAGCCGGCAACGTTACAGCGACCAGCACAGATGCAGTGAATGGAAGCCAGTTGTACCAGGTCCAGCAGGAGGTCTATACGCTGAGCACGTCGGTCAGCAACAACATCACGAATATCAAAGTGAGCGGCACCGACACAGGCACCGGCCTGAATTCGACGGTAACCGGCGTCAATTCGAATGCGTCGGGCGAGAACTCGACCGCAATCGGCCAGAACTCGAATGCGTCGGGTAGCAACTCGACGGCGACGGGGCAGGGTGCCGCGGCTACGGGAGACAACTCGACTGCCGACGGGCAGGGAGCGATTGCGTCGGGCAACAATTCGAAGGCTGATGGTCAGAACGCGCAGGCGACCGGCGCAAACAGCACGGCGCTAGGGCAAGGCACGCAGGCATCCGGGGTCAACTCGACGGCAACGGGCCAGGGCTCGGCCGCTTCGGGCGGCAACTCGACTGCCGTCGGTCAGGGTGCAATGGCGTCCGGTTCCGCTTCGACGGCATTGGGCAGCAACGCCCAGGCATCGGCGGACAATTCAGTGGCCCTCGGCGCGCACTCGGTGGCGAGTGAACCGAATACCGTTTCGATCGGTTCGCCGGGTAACGAGCGTCGCCTGACGAATGTGGCGCCGGGCATCAACGGCACCGATGCGGTGAACCTGAATCAGCTCAACGGTGCGATCTCTCAAGGTGTCAATCAGTCACGCGCCTATACCGATGCCGGCGTAGCAGCGGCGCTTGCGATTCCGAGTGTCCCGAGTCTGAATGTCGGCGAGCACTGGGCCGGGGCTGCCGTTGGCAACTACGGGAGCGCAGCGGCAATTGGTGCTGCCATCGCCTATCAAGCCACACCGAACCTGAATATTTCCGGCGCCGTCTCTCATGCGGCCGGCAGTGGTTCGACGGCAGTCAAGGTGCAGGCCGGATTCCGGTGGTGACCGTGACGTCGGTTGGGGGGAGTCCGGGACGGTAACCCCCCCCCCGAAAAACCGGTGTGATCAGAAGTAGAATTATCTCGTTGAGGGAGTTCTGCAGCATGAAGAAGTCGAGATTCACGGGCAACCAGATCATGGACGCGCTCAAGCGCGTGGAATCGGGGCTGTCGGTGCCGGACCTGTGCCGGGAACTGGGCATCAGCACGGCGACGTTCTACAAATGGCGCTCGAAGTACGGCGGCATGGACGTCTCGCTGATCGCGGCGGATTTTCGAGAGTAAGTCGACAGCTAGAGAGTACTGGACTGATAACGTCGACCTTCTGCATGTGCACGGCGACGCAGTCAGACGGGCGAGGCAGTTTGATCAGGAGTTCGACAGTCGCGATCATCCGTGACGATCAGCCAAGCTCCTCGAAAAGATCCACATTTACTTCCATAAATTACCTAGATCGTTGATTTTCGATGTGAAGACATAGCCAGCGTTAAAGGAATTCACACAAAATCAGCCTGAGTTCAAACTTTACATTGCAATACGCATGAACTTCTCTTCGGCGGACGGTCACGGCGCGTTCACCGCATCCCTGAACACCTTGCCGGCCGTAAATCTCACGATATTTGCTGCGGTGGTGGGGATCGTCGCCCCTGTCGCGGGATTGCGACCGGAGCGCGCTGCGCGTGCCCACTGCGAAAACGCGCCGAAACCTGCTAGCTGCACCGCTTCGCCGCGGCTCACCACGTCCATGATGACAATCAGCGCCGCCAGGACAGTTTTTCCTGCCTCACTCTTGCTGACGCCCGCGCCAGCAGCGACGGCGTCGATGAGTTCCTGCTTGTTCATGGGCGCTCCCTAAAAAAGGGCAATGCTGCACCCTACCGCATACCCTGCATCACAAGCACCCCGGGAAGTTCGAGTTGACATCCTCAATTTGTTCGTAAGTGCCCGAGCAGCACCGTAATACAGGCTGCTGGCGACGGAGATTCGCGCCGTTATCGGATGGGCTCAACGCGAGCAGTAGGCGACAGCGACGGCGCAACGCTCTCGCGAGCGAAGCTGATCGTCCGGTGGTCAATGTAGGCCGAACCATTGTCCGTTAGCCAATCGATGGGCTGTGCTGCCTGCGTGGTGCCGAAGCGCCGTTCGACGGCGACCATAATCACTAGCGTGATAGGATTCCTAATGGAGTGTGAACGGGAAGAACCGCAATCGGCTTTTGACCGGGGAGTCAGCCAAGTTGACGCGTGCGGCCAACGACCGGCTCGAGCGATTAAAGCTCAGCGAATGAAGCGGCAGTCCACGCGCGTGACGGAGGCGAACATGTTGATCCGAGAGCAATATAGAACGATCACGCTGTTGCGCGCGCAGCACAATCCGGCTACGAAGCGAATCCGACAGATCGTGATCGGCAGATTCCGCGCAGGAGTTCCCCTCGCGGCAAAGTTGCTTGAGCAACTCGACGGTGACGAGCGCCATGCGCTCGATCTATGGTTAGTGGCGTGACGGTCAGGCACGCGGGCGCGGCCGCGCAGTGCTTCGACAAGCACCGACGCAGCTCGTCGAGTTGGTCGCCGAAATCGACGTCCCGGCGGATTCATTGGATGTCGAGGAAGCGGATCGAATCTGGCGGCAGCTGCAGGCGATCGCTCGGAGCTCGCGTCAGCTCGGGTACCCTAAGCCTCGTCTGGTACCGCGCATCCCAACTCCTCTACCTAGCCAGCTGGACCTCGTCGATGCGCTGCTGGACGACGATTCCGTCGGTCTTTGATGTCTTGCGCCGAAGCGGGCAACCGTCGGGGAAGCGACCCGGGACACGCACGGATTGTCTCTGCAACGATCCGCGAAGAGCAAAAAAAATGCCGCCCCCCCTTAGGGCGAGGTCGGACGGAATTCGTGGAAGCCAACGGGTTAAGCAGCGATCTGATTCAGATAAAAACGTTGAGTGAACGCGGCAGATGACCTGCCTGATTTCGTCGGACCATTTCAATCTTGGGGAACGGCCTCGGTTGCTTTTGTTGAACAATACCGCTGCTTGAACTCTTCGGGCGTCAGAT
Organism: Burkholderia sp. BCC0405; assembly: GCF_902833075.1. Lineage (NCBI taxonomy): Bacteria > Pseudomonadati > Pseudomonadota > Betaproteobacteria > Burkholderiales > Burkholderiaceae > Burkholderia > Burkholderia sp. BCC0405. The sequence goes on along the minus strand of NZ_CADFEO010000024.1, from coordinate 99,261 downwards.
AGGCCAGGCTCGAGCGCGGCCGGATGGTATTGTAGTGACGCCGCCACTGCTCGATCACAACCTTCGCTTCCGTGCGCGTTCGAAACCATTCCAGACTCAAGCATTCATCTCGGAACCTGCCGTTAAAGCTCTCGTCCGCGCCGTTCTGCCAGGGTTTGCCGGGATCGCTGAGCGCCATGTCCATGCCGTACCGTGCAGCCCACTTCAGGATGGCCCGCGATACGAACTCCGGGCCGTTATTCGAATGCAAGTGACGAGGCGCGCCATGAAGGCTGACCAGTTGGGACAGGACTTCGACGACACGTCCGGAGCGAATCGACCCGGCCAAGTCGATTGCCAGGCATTCACGCGTGTACTCATCGATCACCGTCAGACGCTTCAACTGCTGGCCGTTGGTGCACTCATCGAATACAAATTCGTACGCCCAGACATGCCGTGCCGCCGTCACCGGCTGCGGCCGAGGGCAATGGACAGACACACGTCGACGGGGTCGCTTGCGCGGCGCCTGCAATCCGGCAAGACGCCACAGCCGCCAAGCCCGGTCAACGCCATGGGGTGATGTCGCCGCACCAGGTATGATTGGGTACGGTCAATGAGAAATCCTGGTTCAGCAGATTCGGCGCGACAGGCAGGTCGTGCTTCGAATTCGTCGTGGCCTTGAACCGGCATTTCGGCTTGCAGCACAGTCCCGGTTTTCTGCGCAGCCGCATGATCCGGTGCACGGTGATTCACACGCCACGTTCCCCGAGATGTTGCTGCAGGCGCTCGGGCCCGAAGCTTTCCCGAGTTCGCTGATGTGCCGCAAGTACCTCCGCTTCCAGGCAAGGCTCCTGCTGCGTTCTTTCGGACGGCTTGCGCTTGCGCCGCGCATAGTAGCTGCGCACCGATACGCTCAGCATGCGGCACATCGGCGGCACAGGATAGTCCCGTCGCATTCGTTTGATCGCGCCGTACTTCACCGCGACTCCTTCGCGAAGTACGTCGCGAACTTTTTCAGGAGATCACGCTCCATTTTTACCTCGGCCAGTTCGCGCTTGAACTGCTCCAACTCGTTCTCACCTTCCGTCAGTGGGTTCTGGTGCTGGCGACATCTTTCAGCTTGCCGGCCTTCGCTGCGTACATCCAGTTTGCCAACGTCTTGATTGGGATCGACAACCGCCGGGAAGCGTCCGATACCCCAACACCTATCCGAGCCTCTACAAAATCCGGTGCGGTTCAGTAAATTTCATTCCGGATCGACGTTATTTAGCACGTAGACGTTAGCGCGCGACGCAATTTGGCAGTTCGTCACGCTAACAACTCTTTTGTTGACTAGGCTGCGCATAGCCTGACGTACTTGAGTCGTTGTCAGACCGAGCGACTGCCGCAACGCCTTGACCGTCCACTCGCTACCGTCAGACATCAGAGTAATGATGTGCGCCGCCGTCTGGGGTTTTTTTCCGATCATCTGCATCGCAATACTACGCATTCGTCCTATGTAGGTTTACTCACATCCGAGCGGCGACCGGATGCTGTTGTTGTCGCCGCTCGTGATTCGCGAGGCGGAGGTCGACGAGATCGTCGACAAGGCGAGGCGCGCGTTCGATGTGACGGCGGGGCGGGTGGGGCATTCCGCGTGAGCCGTCGTGGCCCTTGCCGTGATTACACATGGTCGTAGCGCTGCAGATCGAATTCGATGATGCGCGCGACGCAGGCCGCGGTGGTGGTTATTCCGGTCTCGAGGACGAGATCGGCGGAGACCGGTGCTTCGTATGGGTCGGAGATGCCGGTGAACTGGCGTGTCTGGCCGGTCATTGCCTTTGCATAGAGGTGCTTCGGGTCCCGTGCAGAGCAGGTCTCGATGTCGGTCTTCAGGTAGATTTCCACGAAGCGTTCGCAGTCGATGATGTCTCGTGCGAGTTGCCGGTCCGCAGCGTAGGGGGAAATCATGGCCACGATCACCGTGATACCCTGGGCGTTCAGCAGCTTTGCTATTTCTGCCGTGCGGCGACAGTTCTCCGCGCGGTCTTCGCGTCTGAAGCCGAGATCGGGCGACACACCTGCGCGGAGTTCGTCGCCGTCGAGAATGCAGACGGGGATCTGGCATTCGCGAAAATGGGCAGCGACTTGGCGCGAAAGTGTGGATTTACCGGCACCGCTCAGGCCGGTTAACCACAAGGTATGTGGCGCGGCCATTGTCAGCGGCCGGTGGTGACGAATGGCGGTTTTTTTCATTGGAGCGGGAAACGCGACGAGCGTACTTTGTTGCACCGATCACACTGATACGCATGATCGCCGCTGTCGGTCAGGATGGAGTTGTAGTAGGTATGTTCCGCCCAGCGATGCATGCCGACCAAACACCTCAGCCAACCGAGCCACCCAGCCGAGTTACGCATGGTCGGCACCCTCCGTCGAACGGATTTCGGCAGTGGTCGTCTGTTGGCGGAACGAGAGCGGGCGGTCTTCCAAGCGAGATCTCCGATTATTGAGCAGCGGGACAAGGGTATCAACCCGTGCCAAGTACGGCCATCGGCCGTCAGGCCGCGGAGATCGCTGTTCGGATCTGTGCGGCCGCCTCGAGCAGTTGCTGCGCGAGAACTTCCGCCTCGTCGACGCTGCAGATGATCCGAAGCTGACGCGCGCAGTCGAGTTGGCCGGTGACCCGAATCTCGACCAATTCGGAGCTCGGGTGTCGCCGTACGATGGCCGTGGCGGGAACCGAGGCAGCGCTGCGCGTCTGCGTGTAGCGGGCTGTGGTCTTCATGGTTGTGTAGGTTGCGACGATCGGTGGCCGCCACCGTGTGGCCCGAGTACGTGAAACCCTTCGCCATCGCGATCAGATCGGGCTCGAAGTCGAAGTGCTGGTGCGCGATCCATTCCCATCAACTTGCGGTTTCGGCTCCAGTTCCAAGCACAAAAAAACGCCAAGCGAGAGCTTGGCGCGAATCCACATCACAGTACATGACTCACTGCTGCCCTAGAGAATGGCATGCCTCGAGGGAGGCATCCTAATCATGCCTTGCTTGAGCCAAAAAAAATGAACAAATGTTACGCGCGGCCACGAGTTTGCATCTCGTCGGCCGAAGCAAAGTTTGACCATTTCGCATAGTAAAGTTAGACCTCTTTCGGGTGCGTTCCGATCGGGAAGGCTCACGCTCACCGAAAGCTTGATCGGACTGTCGGGCTCGTTTGACCTCGTCACCATGCAGATACGTTGGCGTGGTCGAGATCGGCGCGTGCCGCAGCCAGTTCGGGCTCGTGCGACGAAGCTCGTCCGCTGTCGCCGGTTGCGCATGGCGACCCGCTGGCGTATGAGACGTCGTGGGAGAAACGGGAGACGGCGTACCGCGTGTATGAGACAGAGAGTTTCACGTCGCTTGCGCTGGCCACATGGCCGGCGATGTAAGGCGACGGCGATGCCGCCGCGTCGGTGTTTGTGCGCATCACTTACTACCATTGCGATCAGATTGGCACGCCGCAGGAGGACAGTGCCGAATCGGGGGGGCGCCTGATCCGTCCGCTACAAGGTGCGAGGCGAGGCAAGAGAGGTTAGCAGACTTAACGGACATCAATACGTGCCGATGTGCGCAACGTGCAATCGGGAAAACCTCAGTGCCCCCGCGCGACGGGGCTTGCTGCGAAGCGGGTAGACCGGGGCGACGGAAGAGAGGGGCGCGATGCCGCTGACGTGTCGGCGATCGGAGTAATTCGCTCTCGAGAATATTGTTGACAATCGGGTCAGCCTATTGGCGATACATTTAGGCCGCGCTGGCTGGTTGCGTCGCGCCGTCGGGAAAGGCGTCAGGATCGGTACCATGACGGACCACTCAAGATCGTGTCGCGACACGGCCGCTTGACCTCACTCTATAGCACTGACCGCACCCATATCGACGATGCAAAGCCATAAGAAACGCTAACAGAATGATTTTTGAAGGTGTCGCCAGCAGATGATGCAGGCGGCGATTTTCATGAACGCCTCGTGTATGGAGGCGAGGCGCTCGAGCCGAATGCGCAGGCGTCTGAAGTTGTGCAGCCACGCGAAGGTGCGCTCGACGACCCACCGGGTCTTGCCGAGGCCGCTGCCGTGGGGCTCTCCGCGGCGTGCGAGATCTGCGTAGCAATACCGACAGCGTGCAGGGGCTTGCGATATTTGTCGTGGTCGTAGCCGCGATCGGCCTGCACGATGACGGGCTTTGACAGAGGCCGCCCCCGCTTGCCACGAATGGGTGGGATGGCCTCGATCAGCGGCAGCAGCTGGGTGACGTCGTTACGATTGGCGCCCGTGAGGATCAGCGCGAGCGGGATGCCCTGCGCTTCGGTAACGAGATGGTGCTTTGAACCGGGTCGCGCCCGATCGGTGGGATTGGGTCCTGTTTTTGACCTGATCCCACAGCACGAATGGAGGACGAATCGATGACCACGCGCGACCAGTCGATACGATCGGCTGCACGAAGTTTCGCCAGCAATACTTCGTGCAGCCGGTCCCAAACGCCCGCCTGTTGCCAGCCGTGCAGTCTGCGCCAGCAGCTCATGCCCGAGCCGCAACCCATTTCCTGCGGAAGCATTTCCCAAGGAATACCGGATTGCAGCACGAACAGGATGCCGGTCAGCACGGCGCGATCGTCGAGCGGCTTGCGGCCCGGGTATCGCGTACGGCGTGGCTTCGGTGGAGGCAGCAGTGGTTGGATCAGTGACCACAGTTCGTCATCGAGTATCGGTTTAGCCATGGCCTCCTCGTCAGCGAAACAACGAAGAGGTTAACAAAACGCGCGGCGAGTTAACAGCCCTCGACACTCATTTTGTTAGAGCTTTTAAGAAGCGGTTTCAATAGGCTCCGTGGGGCTGCTAAATTTCGCGGCAAGCTGTTCACCTCAGGCATCCGAATAACCGAGACCGAGGAGATGGGCAAGCCGATCATCGATGATGAGCTGTGAATATTGATCGAGCCGTTACTACCGCCGCTCAAGCCACGGCGCGAGCAGAACCCAGGCCGCTTGCCTGTTTCGAATCATCGGCGAGCGTTGCGCAAGTGCGGTATCGAGCCGGTGATCGCCAGACGCCGTACCGAACATGGCAGCGGCCTTGGCAAATATCGCTGGGTCGTTGAACGCACGCATGCCTGGCTGCATCACTTCAACTGCTGCGACAACCCCGTATTCACCTTCCCGCGCAAAGACAAATGACGACGGTGGTGGCCGCAGCATAAGCCGCAATGGAAGGGCCTCGGGCACAGCAGCGGCCCCAGTGCTTGCCTGTACGACCGCTACCTACGCTGATCAATCATTGTTTCCCTGAGAGAACGAATGAAAATTATGAGAATTTTCCTGTCACTCCTCGTGTGTCTTTCCGTGTTGGGATGTGCTGATCAACAAAAGTTAGCCTGCGTTCACACACGATGGCAAGCAACTTTCATGGAGGCCGACGGCGAAGTCGGCCCGTTTGCGAACATGAAATACACGCTGATCCGGGCTTCTGACAACGCAGTCGTTTATCAAGGAACGACCGATGGGAAAGGTCATGCTCAATGGGATGGTGCTTGCGAAGGGGAGGCGTACACAATCCGACAAGATGGTCTCTTGGGTGACTAACATCATGATGGAGCTTGCGACACACTGCCTGATCGCTACACTCCGATTCGCGTCCATCGACTAGCGTCCAACGTGTTTAATCGCGAGATCCACGAAGGCGCGTAATCGATTCAGCCGCCTGAGGTCGCGATGGTAGCCCATCCAGATATCCCGATGCGGCGGCTCATCGCTCAGATCGAGCCTGCGAATGGTAGCGAGCTGATCGCCCACAGGCCGCGGCAATACGGCAATGCCCAACCCTCTGCCGCACATCTGCGCCTGGACATTTCGGTTGTTCGACTGCAATACGATGCCCGCGTTGGGGAAACGATTTCTGAGCCAGTCGATATCCGGAAAGCTGCCCGTTGACGTATCCATCGCGATCAGGCGGTGCCCCATGCCATCGCCTTCCACGGGATCGGCACTCGTGGTCGCCACGTAGACGCCGTATCGCATCTGGGTCAGACGTCGTTGCACGATATCGGACCCGTCGAACGGAACGATGCGGAAAGCGACGTCCGCTTCACGCTGCGCCAGGTTGAACAGGCGTGTGCCTGTCAGGATCTCGATTTCAACGAGCGGATATTCGCGCGAATACTCGGCAATCACGGGCGGCAGGACATAGGCGCCAAACCAGTCGGCCGACGACACCTTGAGCGTTCCTTCCAGCTTCGTCTGCTCACCGGTCAGCCTGCGCTCCATGGTCAACGCGCTGTCTTCCATTTGCTCGGCCAGCGGCAGGATAGCGGTGCCTTCCTCAGTCAGGACAAAACCGTCCGCGGTTCGCTGAAACAGTACCTGTCCCATCGATTCTTCAAGCGCGCGAAGCCGTCGCCCGATAGTCGGATGACTGAGATGCAGCGCACGTGCCGCGGCACCGAGCGTCCCTGCGCGTGCGATCGCGAGGAAGATCCTGACATCGCTCCACTCCATACTCACGCACCCACAAAAATGAACGGAAGATGTTCATTATATTGAATTGCCGTACGAAATTGAATTTGCGAGACTGGGATCCGTCGCGTATGTCGTCACGTCCTCGCGGCCTCCCTGCGGATTGAAATCCGTCATGACGCGTGGGGCAGATCGAACAACCAGGCAGAACGGAGATTGTCATGTCGCGCATCACATCCACTACCGTGTATGTCACCTACGAGGGCACACTCGACGAACGCTTTGACCGGAGCTACTACGTCGAATATCACCTGCCGCTCGTGATGCAGGCATGGCGGCGCTACGGTCTCGAGTGTGTCGCGGCTTTCTTTCCGGCGCTGACGCACGTTGGCACCGTGGTGATCTGCGAATGCATTTTTCGCGACGAGACGGCCATCGAAGCCGCGTTTGGATCACCGGAAGCCGTGCAGGTCATGGCCGACGTCGCGACCTTCACCGACATGTCCCCCAAACGCTTGCGCGTCGCCCGGTTCTGATCGGGTCGATGCGCAACTCGCGCGCCACGCGCCCCTCAAGCTACAAACAGGAGAATGACCTTGGCCTTCTGGACACAAGCTGCCCCGCGCACCGTACGTCGCGGTCATATGTGGATTCCGGGCGATCGGATCAAACGAAACGGTGAGACCTGCCAATGCGGCCCGCTCTTTGTCGAATGGGAAGCGCCGGAGCAGGTGACTCGCCCGTGGCCGACCGTGCTTCTGCATGGCGGCGGCTATCAGGGAACCGAGTGGTTCGACACACCGGATGGCCGGCCTGGCTGGGCACAGCGCCTGGTGGAAGCGGGCTATGCGGTTCTCGTTGCCGACCGTCCCGGGCAGGGAAGGTCTCCTTTCCACGTCGAGACCATGGGACCGATGGGGCCGGCGTTTTCGTATGAACACGGCCGCCATATCTACTTCCCGAGCGAATACGAAGGTCAGCACACGCAATGGCCTTTTGCCCGTGACGACGAAGCCGCGATGGACGAGTTCATCGCGGGTTATGGCCCGCTTCCCGCAGACCTCGCGTTTTCCGAAGACATGGAAGCGGACCGGATCGCAAAGCTGTTGGACAGGATCGGCCCGGCGATCCTGCTGACGCACTCGGCGTCGGGGCCGGTCGGCTGGTTGGTGGCCGATCGTCGGCCCGGCCTCGTGAAAGCGATCGTCGCCGTCGAGCCGATGGGCCCTCCGTTCGCGGAGATTCCGAATATCGGCTCGCTGACATGGGGCCTCGCAGCGGCGCCCCTGAACTGGGAGCCGCCCGTTGCTTCGCCTGAAGCGCTGCGCGCGGCCGCGCCGGGTACACATCGGCTGCCTCGGCTCGCCGGTTTGCCGATCGTGGCCGTCACGGCGGAGGCCTCCGCCTTCGCGGCCGCCAGTCGACCCACTATCGAGCAACTCAAGGCATCCGGCAGTCAGGCTGAAGTGCTGCATCTTCCCGACCATGGTGTGTTCGGCAACGGCCACGGGTTGATCTACGAGAAGAACTCCGACGATGCACTGATGCCGGTGCTGAACTGGCTCGTCGAACACACGGAAGCATCGAACCCGGTGCAAGCGACATTGTGAACGCGGCCATTCGCGAGGAGAGTCAAATGGAAATCGGAATAATTGGCCTGGGTGCAATGGGCCGGGAAATGGCTCGCAATCTGGTCGCTGCCGGTCATGCCGTCACGGCGTGGAATCGTTCGGGCGGGCATGTCGAAGGCGTGCGCATGGTTGAAACGCCTGGGCAAGCGTTGCAGGCCGATATGACCTTGACGATGCTGTCCGACGACACGGCAATCCGCAACGTCCTGCTGGATACAAGTCTTCTGCTTCATGCACGACCGGGACTGGTGCATGTCGTGGCATCGACGATCTCGGTGGCGTTCGCACGGGAACTGGCGGAGTCGCATCGAGCGGCGCGCGTCGCATTTGTCGCTGCGCCGGTGCTGGGGCGACCGGATGTCGCTGCCAGGGGCGAACTCAACGTGCTCGCCGCCGGCGCACCCGCCGCGCTGGAGAAAGTCATGCCGGCACTGGACATCATCGGCAAACGCGTCTGGGACATGGGCGAAGAGCCGTCCACGGCCTATGCTGCGAAAATCGCCTGCAACATGATGATCACGATGGCCATTCAAGCGATGGCGGAAGCCGTCGTTCTCACCGAGACGAACGGGCTTTCGCGAGAGCGATTTTTCGAGTTGATCCTGGGCACGCTGTTCGGCAGTCGTCCTTACCAGACCTATTCCGGCAATATCATCAGGAACGCGTATCAACCTGGTTTCAAGGCCGCGCTTGGCTTAAAAGATCTTCGTCTGGCCTCCGAAGCGGCCGAACAGGCTGGCCGCACACTCCCGATGCTCGCTGCCGTCCACGGCCAGATGGCCGAAACGGTCAATGCGGGCATGGGCGATCTCGACTGGTCGGCAATCGCGGCTTTGACGGTAGATCCGTATGCGCACTGCGCCTGATTCGCGCTGTTGCGGTCCCCGGCAAGTGAATCGCATCCCATCATTCGCTCAAGGTAGGGGGCGCGTGGGCGTATTCGAATGACGGTGCATCTTGTGGTCAACCTGGCGCCTCGCCCCGTGACGGCCAGCGCGGGTCCGAACGGCTGCATCAATCTGGCGCCAGTCCTGAACTGTCCGGACGCTCGATCGGCCGCAACGGGTCGATCACTGCCTTGATGAGGCGACATCTAGGCAAGCTCAGAGCTAATCCGGCGCTGACTGAAAGAGCAGTGTCCAGCCTTACACGGCTCAGTTGTTCTTCGCCACCGCCTCCACCTCCGGCCCATCCGCCGCATCATTCCTGCTCCACCCACCCCCAAGCGACCGATAAAGCGCCACCGCCGCCAGCGCATGTTCGCGCTTGACCTGATTGAGCGAATCCGAATCCCGCAGATAGACCTCCTGCGCGGACAGCACATCCAGAAAATCCGTCGCGCCACCTTTATAGAGCTGATTCGCCAACCCAAGCGCTTTATCCGAAGCAGCAAGCGCACTATCAAGCCTGCGCGACGCCTCATCGGAACTGACGAGATTCGCCCGCGCATCCTCGACTTCCCGCAACGCCTGCAGCATCGTCTGCCGTAACCCGAGTTCCGACTCGCGCATCCGGCTTTCGCTCTGCGCGATATCGGCGGTAATCCGCCCCGCATTGAAGATCGGGCTCGTCGCACTTAACGCGGCACTGAACAGGTTATCGGTCAACGTCGGCAACCCGAGATAAGACGCCGCCAGAATCCCGTCCGTCAGGTTCAACGAAAACTTCGGATACCGTTCGGCCTTCGCCACGCCGACTTGCGCCGCCCGTCGCTCGACCTGCGCATACGCCGTCAGCACATCCGGCCGCCGCAGCAACGCTTGCGAAGGCAACGTCCCCGGTGCACCCACCGGCGGCGCCGGAATCTCCCCAGCCTGCGCGAGCACGAGCCGATCGACCGATTCCGGCGTGCGCCCCGAATACACGGCGATCAGGTTGAGCTGATGCGCAATCTGCGCCTGCGTCGGCGGAATCCGCGCTTCGAGCGCATCAAGCTGGTTCTGCGCGCGTGTGACGTCGAGCTCCGTCGACAGCCCGAACGCCTGCCGCTTGCGCGTGAGTTCGAGCGCATGCTGCCGGATCTTCGCGTTGTCCTGCAGGATCTTCAATTCCTGCTGCGCCCAGCGCAGATCGACATACGCGGAAGCCGCATCGGCCGCGAGCGCGAGCCGCATCGCATCTTCCGCATGCTTCTGCCCGACCAGCTCGGCTTGCGCGGCGAGCAGGTCGAGCCGTTCGCCGCCGAACACGTCGGGTGACCAGCTCAGCGCGAGCCCCGCGCCGGCCTGTCGCACATAGCCGAGCGGCGGCGGCGTGTTCTGGCGGGCGTCGGCCGCATGCGCGGTCGCGTCGAGTTCGGGCAGCAGCACCGCGCGCTTTTGCACGGTCAGCGCCTGCGCCTGCTTCACGCGTTCGGCGGCCGCCTGCAGATCGAGGTTGCCATCGAGCACGGTGGCGATCAGCCGGTCGAGCACGGGGTCGTGGAATTGCGCCCACCACGCGGCGGCGTCGATGTCGGCGCGCGGCACATCGGTATCCCAACCATCGGGCGCGAGCGTTCGAACCGAATCCTGAAGCGCCGGATGCTGCGCGGGCTGCACCGCACATCCTGCGGCGAGCGCGCTGACGGCGAGGGCGACGAGAAGTTTTTTCATGATGGTGATGACCTCAACCTCAGTGCGCGTCCGGCGGCGGCGCGTTCAGGGAAATGGGTTGGGAGAAGACGACCGCGATCAGCGCGACGACGAAGCACAGCGACAGCGCGTAGTACGCATCCGCATACGTGAGCGTCAGCGCTTCGCGATAGATCAGGCGGTGCAGGTTCGCCAGGCCGGCTTGCGCGGTGTCCAGCGTGTTGCCGGCCACGGACGCCCAGTACGCGGCCTGGCGATCGAGCAGCGATGCGATCTGCGGCTGGCCGGCGCTCACGTGCTCGTTCAGGCGCAGATAGTGAAAGTTCAGCCGGTCGTTGAGCATCGTCGCACTCACCGCGATGCCGATCGCCCCGCCGAGATTGCGCATCAGGTTGAACAGGCCGCTCGCCGATTTCAGGCGCGACTGCGGCAGCGAGCCGAGCGCCATCGTCACGATCGGCGGCACGCTGAACTGCTGGCCGATGCCGCGCAGCGCCTGTGGCAGCAGCAGTTCGCGCCAGCCCCAGTCGTGCGTGATCGGCGTGTACAGGTAGCAGCCGAGCCCAAAGCAGATCAGCCCGAACACGAGCAGCGCGCGCAGGCTGAAGAAGCGCGCGGCGAACGCATACGCACAGAGCGCAATCAGCTGGAACGCGCCGACCGACAGCAGCGCCAGGCCGATCTGCAGCGAGCTGAACGTGCGCACCTGCGCAAGGAACAGCGGCGTCAGGAACACGGTCACGAAGATCCCGATGCCGGTCACGAACGACAGCAGGCTGCCGATCCCGAAGTTGCGCACCGCGAGCGCGCGCAGGTCGACGATCGGATCCTTCGCGGTCAGCGCGTGCACGATGAACAGGAAGCCGCAGATGCCGGAGATCCATGCGCAGATCACGATCGCGTCGTCGCCGAACCAGTTCTTGCGCGGGCCTTCCTCCAGCACGTATTCGAGGCAGCCGAGGAAACCCGACATCAGCGCGATGCCGAGATAGTCGCCGCGCTTGACGAGGCTGAGGTCGGGTTCGTCGATATGCACGTAGCGCGGCACGAGCAAGGCCACCGCGATGCCCGGCACGAGGTTCAGGTAGAACAGCCAGTGCCACGACCATTGATCGGTGATCCAGCCGCCGATCACGGGGCCGATCGCCGGGGCAAGCGATGCGAGCGCGCCGATGGTCGTCGATGCAATCAGCCGCTGCCTGCCGGGGAACAGCACGAACGCGGTGGTGAACACGGTCGGGATCATCGCGGCGCCGAGCGCACCCTGCAGCCCGCGAAACAGGATCATCGAATTGATGTCCCACGCGAGCCCGCACAGCATGCTGGTGATCGTGAAGCCGACGGCCGATGCGGTGAACAGCCAGCGCGTCGACATCACTTTCGACAGCCAGCCCGACATCGGGATCACGATGATCTCCGCGATCAGGTAGGCCGTCTGCACCCACGACAGTTCGTCCTGGCTCGCGGACAAGCCGCCGCCGATGTCGCGCAGCGACGACGCGACGATCTGGATGTCGAGCGTCGCCATGAAGAAGCCGACGCACATCAGCGCGAAGGCGAACACGCGCTGCTTGGTCGGTTGCGACGCCGGGTCGCCGGAAAACGCGGTGGTCATCGTCGTCTCCCGTTCAGTTCGCGTGATCGGTATGCACGGTCACGACCGCGGACAGGCCGGGGCGCAGCACGTGGTCGAGGCCCGGCTGTGGATCGAGATGCACGCGCACCGGCACGCGCTGGACGATCTTCGTGAAGTTGCCGGTCGCGTTCTCGGGCGGCAGCACGCTGAAGGTGGCGCCGGTGGCGGGGGCGAGGCTGTCGACGCGGCCGTGCAGGCGCGTGCTCGACGCATCGAGCGACACGTCGACGCGATCGCCCGCGTGCATCTTGCGAAGCTGGTCTTCCTTGAAGTTCGCGTCGATCCACAGCCCGGAAGCCGGCACGATCGTCAGCAGCGGCACGCCGACGTTCGCGAGCATCCCGACGCGGCCCGTGCGATTGCCGACGTAGCCGTCGACCGGCGCGCGGATCGTCGTGTATTCGACGTTGAGCGCGGCGACGCGCTGCGCGGCAAGCGCGGTGTTCACGCGGGCCCGCGCGTCGGCGAGTTGCGCGCCGAGCACGTCGAGCTGCCGCTTCGATGCGAGCAGCGCGGCGTCGCTGCGCTCGACGGCGGCGCCGGCCTTCGCGTAATCGGCGTCCGCGCGTTCGACGATCTGGTTCGACACGGCGTCGGATTTCACGAGCTCGCGGTAGCGCACGCGATCCGATGCGGCACGCGTCAGCTCGGCCGACGACGCGCTCTTGTCGGCCGCCTGCTGGCCGATCACCGCGTATTGCAGTTGCTGCTTCGCCTCGAGTTCGGTCACGGCGGCGCGCGCGCTGTCGACCTCGGCGCTGGCCTGCGCGAGTTTCGCGTCGTAGTCGCGCGCATCGAGCTGCACGAGCACGTCGCCGGCCTTCACGCGCTGGTTGTCGGTCACGAGGATCCTGTCGACGAAGCCGTTGACCTTCGGCGCGAGCACCGTCACGTCGCCGCCGACATACGCATCGTCGGTGCTCTCCTGGAAGCGCAGCACGAGCAGCCAGTCGAGCGCGGCGGCGGCGACGACGATGACGACGGCGCCCACCGCGATGCGCATCCACGGCACGCGGCGCTGTTGCTTCGCGGGCCGGTCGAGAGTGGCTGCTTCACGGGATGAGGCAGCGCCTTGGGTCGTATCCATCGATTCACCTATGTATATGCACTAATCAAAGCGATCGACGTCGTGTCGTCGATCGGGGAAGGGGCTAGCGCTCCGGCAGGTTGTGCGTGATCCGGAACAATTCGTCTCTGAGGCGGGCCGCCTGCGCCGACCCGAACCGCTGCTCGAACGCTTCCTGCGCGGCGAGCCAGTGCACCTGCGCGTCGGCGATCTTCGTTTCGCCGTGCTCGGTCAGCGCGAACGTCTGGCGGCGGCACGGCGGCTCGATCCGGCCCGCCACCAGCGCCGCGCCGACGAGCGGCTTGAGCGCGCGCAGCAGCGCGGTGCGTTCGATCACCAGCACGGCTGACAGCGTCGCCATCGTCAGCCCCGGCCGGTCGCGCAGCAGCGCGAGAATGCTGTACTGCGACGGCGTCACGCCCGCCTGCGACAGATAACGTTCGTAGAACTGCGAGATCCGGCGGGCGGCTTGCCGGACGGCGAAGCAATCGTCATCGGTGAGCGTGGTCTTGTGCATGTACACATGTTAGGGCGAGGGGCGGTGCGAATCGATGGTCGGGGCAGGATCAGATTGGTGTCGTGGCTGTACCAATCGGCGGCAGACCGGTGCGTTCGCGCGCCGGATCAGGCCGCGGCCGGAACAATCCAGCCTTCGCGGTCGCAATAGGCAGCCGTGTGGTCGATGAACGCCTTGACCTTCGCGGGCAGCAGCGCGCGGTTCGCGTACGCGAGCTTGATCTCGACGAACCCGTCGACGAGATCGGCGTCGGCCAGCAACTGCACGAGCGCGCCCGACGCGAGCTGGGCGCCGACGAGCGTCTTCGGCACGACGCCGATGCCGAAGTCATGCATCACCATTTCGCGGTTGAAGACGGGGCTGTTCGACGAGATGTCGAAGCGGAACGGCACGGTCAGCGTGTTGCCGTCGACGCGGAACGACAGCGCGGGCCGGCGCAGCGACGGCGACATCGGCACGAACGGATGGTCGGCGAGGTCGGCCGGCGTGACCGGGCGCGACCGGGCCTGCAGATACGCGGGCGTCGCAACGATCACGAGCGGAATCCGTTCGATGAGCCGCACGACGGTCGATTCGTTCGTCAGCATGTACGGCACGACGATGCCGATGTCGTAGCCTTCGCCGACCAGATCGACCGGGCGCTCGGTCAGCGTCACGTCGAGGCGCACCTTCGGGTGAGCGGCCTTGAAGCCGGCGATCAGCGGCACCAGCTGGTTCAGCGCGGCCGTCGTGTGCGCGACGAGGCGCAGCAGGCCTTCAGGCTCGCGCGTCGAGGCCTGCGCTTCCGCCTCGAGCGAGTCGAGTTCGTCGAGCACGGCCGCGCAGCGCTCGTAGATGCGCTCGGCCGTTTCGGTCAGCGACACCTGGCGGGTGGTCCGGTGCAGCAGCCGGCTGCCGAAACGCGCTTCCAGATCCGCGACCGCGCGCGACACGACAGGCCGTGCGAGGCCGTGCATGTCGGCGGCGCGCGTGAAGCTGCGCATCTCCACCACCGACCGGAAAATCCGCAGCTTGTCGATGTAGTCCATGTCCGTCTCCTTGACGCGAGGGCCGGCTGCCGGCCTTGTTACGGCGGAGTGTACATTGACTTTATGCATATGCACATATAAATTGCGGAGCATGAACGACACCTCGATTGCCCAGGCGTGCAACTGTCTCGCGCTGCGTCAGGCGGCGCGCTTCGTCACGCAACTGTACGAGCGCCATCTGGCCCCGGTCGGGGTCACGCCCGCCCAGTTCTCGATCATGGCGAACCTGGCGCGCCAGCCCGGCCTGCTGATGAGCGAACTCGCCGATGCGCTCGTGATGGATCGCACGACGCTGCTGCGCGCGCTGAAGCCGCTGCAGCGCGACGGTCTCGTTGCGACGGCCGCGTCCGCGCACGATGCGCGCGCGCATGCGCTGAGCCTCACGAAGCAGGGCGAGCGCACGTTCGCGCGGGCGTTGGTCGCATGGCAGGCCGCGCAGGACGAATTCGAGATGCAGTTCGGCCGCGACCGCGCGAAGGCGCTGCGCGACGAGCTGTTCAGCGTGACCGCGGAACGCTAGAGCGATCGGCGGCAAACTGGAGCGAAATTCGAGCCATTGACCGCTTCATTGGCGTTCGAGAGTGGAAATTGGTTTTTAAACTGTCCGGATAGATGGCGATCTGGACAGTTTTTATTTCCAGTTGTAGAGTCCCCTGACGAGTTTCACCGACCGGCGCCGCCGGCACGCGTCAGAGGAGCAATCGATGCTGCAGTTGAGTGACCGCGACAGCGCCATGCTGCGCGGGGATTTCGGCGATGGCGTCGCGCGCGCGATGCGGATCGTCGCGCGCACGGCGCAAGTGATGTCCGCGCCGCACCTGATCGACATCACGTCCGCCCATATCGACGGCTGTCTTTACCACGGCCGGACGAGCCTCGACTTCGTCGAGTATTTCGTCGACACCGGCGCGAAGGTTGCGGTGCCGACCACGTTGAACGTCGGGTCGCTCGACCTGATCCATCCCGAGCTGTATCACGGCGACCGCACGATCCAGCGCGATGCGCAACGCCTGATGGACGCGCATCTGCAGCTCGGCTGCGAATCGAGCTTCACGTGTGCGCCGTACCAGCTGAAGAACCGTCCCGCGAAAGGCGAGCAGATCGCGTGGGCGGAATCGAACGCGATCGTGTTCGCGAACTCGGTGCTCGGCGCGCGGACGAGCCGGTACGGCGATTTTCTCGACCTGGCCGCCGCGATCACCGGGCGTGCGCCGTATGCGGGGCTGCATGTCGAAGCGAACCGCGCTGCGCGGATCGTGTTCAACGCGCCGGATTTCAGCCGCCTGCCGTCGCGCGACATCCATTTCGCCGCGCTCGGGCTGCTGATCGGCAGGATCGCGGGGGCGGTCGTGCCGGCGATCGTCGGGCTGCCGGCGGATACCACCGAAGACGAACTCAAGGCGCTCGGTGCGGCCGCCGCGTCGAGCGGGGCCGTCGCGCTGTTCCATGCGGTCGGCGTGACACCCGAGGCGCCGACGCTCGACGCCGCGTTGCACGGGCAAGCGGCGCAGCGCACGGTTGACGTCGCGATGGCCGATCTCGACGAGATTCGCCGCACGCTGAACCACGGCGCGGCCGGCGATGCGCTCGTCGCGGTGGCGCTCGGCACGCCGCATTTCTCGCTGGCCGAATTCCGCGCGCTCGATGCGTTGCTGGACGCGTTCGACGGCAAGCCGGCCTGCGATTTCTACGTGAACACGAGCCGGTTCATCCTGTGGGAGCTGGACGAAACCGGCCTCGCGGAGAAATTCGCTGCGCGCGGCATCCAGATCGTCGTCGACACCTGCACGTACATCACGCCGGTGATGAAGCAACTGTCGGGGCTCGTGATGACCAATTCGGGGAAATGGGCGTCGTATGCGCCCGCGAACATCGGCGTGACGGTCGCGTACGGCAGCATGCGCGAATGCGTGCGTTCGGCATACGAAGGAAAGGTGCGATTCGATGACTGAGGTCACGCGCAAGGTAGTGACGGGCGACACGCTCGTACCGGGCAGCGCATGCGCGCGCCCGTTCGTGCTCGACAAGCCGCTCAGCTTCTGGGGCGGCTATGACTCGGGCGCGGGAAGGATCGTCGATCGCGGGCATCCGCAGGCCGGCGCGAGCCTCGCCGGCAAGGTGATGGTGATGCCGCACGCGAAGGGCTCGAGTTCGAGCAGCAGCGTGCTCGCGGAAGCCGTGCGCAACGGCACGGGGCCGGTCGGGATCGTGCTGAAGGAGCGCGACCTGATCATCTCGATCGGCGCGATCGTCGCTGCCGAGCTGTACGCGATCGCGGTGCCGGTGGTGTGCGTGACCGATGACGTGTACGACGCGATCGTTGCCGCGAAGGGGGAGGTGCGGATCGACGCGGGCGAGGGTGACGGCGGCGCGCGGATCGGCATCGACCCGTGACGCGTCGTGCGCCGGGGCGGCTCAAATGAAGCGAATGAGCGGCGCGTCGTCCTTCGCGAGCGACAGTGCATGCCGGGCGGCCTTCATTTCGCGCTTGCCGCCGGGCTGCGCGAGCCGCCGAATCTCCGGCCACACGATCACGCCGAACACGATACGCAGGAGCGTGCTCAGCACGAACAGGCCGATCGCGCCCGAGGCGAACCACGCAAACGCGTCGAGCATCCCGCTCGTGCTGCGCGATACCGCACACATGATGCCGCCGATGAAGGTCAGCGCGACCAGCAGGCCGAGCGTCACGAAAACGTCGGTGCGGGCGCTCGCGACCTTGGCGGTGCGAACGAGATACACGGAGCCGTCGGTCGCGTTGCGGATCCCGTAGAGGGCGCGGCGATCCTGGTTGGGGGCGTACGCGACCGTCAACCGGTCGCCCGCGACGATGAACAGGTTGCGCGTGCCGCTGGTCCTGACCGTGAGCGGTGCATCGAGCGTGTCGAGCTGCAGCGCGATCTCCTCGATGCTTTGCCTGGTCCAGCCGAGGTTGTTGCTCCAGACGTCCGTACTGATCGTCTGCTGGCTGACCGATGTCACGCAACCGGATGCGATCTGCATGGTGAGATCGGTCATGGGCTGCTCCGTTCCGCCGTGAAACCGACCGGTTCGAGTTGTCACCTTTCGTGGGCCTCGCGCCGCTGGGGCTGGAGGGCCAGCTCGGATAGACCGGCGATCGCGAGCAGCGTGCCCAGCAGGCTGACGATGGTCACGAACAGGGTGAGTGCGACGACGAGCGCCCAGCCCAGTTTGAAGGCGGCGGCGCCAATCAGCAGGCTCAGCATGAGGATGCATGACGCCCACGTGAGCAGCGACAGGTTGCTGTTCCTCTGTCTGAACGCATCGTAAGGGGCGATTGCCAGATCGTTGCTTCGGATCCACGCGATCCGGCGGCGGCCGCGATCGTCGAAGATGCACGCGCGCACAGCCATCCCGGGCTTCAATTGATCGATCTGCTTGAACGCCTCTGCATCGATGTCGTAGGCGGAGATGAAGTAGCACGCGCCCTGCATCGTCAGGCGATAAAGCGGCACCTTCCTGATGTCGGCCGTGACCCGGATGAGGTTCGTATCGATGCGGTCGATCGTCGATTCGATCACGGTGGTGTGATGGCGCATGGTCGGGAGAGGGCGCCGGTCGGCGCCGCTTTGGCGTGGCATCGATCATACCGATGAACGCCCGCGCAGGCACGTCGTGCCGCCCGCCATCCCGCATCATCCGTGCGCGGTACCCGCGGCCGCTTCGCGATACGCGCTCGGCGTCTGCCCGGCCCAGCGCCGGAACGCGCGCGTGAAATTCGCCGGGTCGGTGAATTGCAGCCGCTCGGCGATCGTTTTCAGGTCGAGATCCGACGCGGCGAGCAACTGCTTCGCGTCGCGAAACCGCGCTTCGTCGAGCAATTGCCGATAGCTCGAACCGGCTTCCTCCAGCCGGCGCCGCAGCGTGCGCGTCGACACGAGCAGCGCGTCGGCGAGCGTCTCCGGCCCCGGGTAATCGCCGGCGCCACGTGCCAGCTCCGCGCGCACGCGCTCGACCAGATCGCCTTCCTCCTGACGCACCTGCGCATACTCGCGTTCCACCTGCACGAGCGCTTGCCGGTGCGCGACTTCGTCGGCGAGCGGCAGCGGCCAGTCGAGCACGTCGTGCGCGATCCACAGCGCGTTGGCGGCACAGCCGAATTCGACTGGCGGCAACTGATCGCGATAGCGCGCGAAATAGGGCGGCTCAGGCCACGCGAATTGCAGCCTGATCGGCGGCGACGCGCGCCCGGCCCATTGCGAGATGTTCTGCGCAAGCCCCGTCAGCACGAACTCGAACATCACGTGATGCTGCAGCACGGGGCTGGCCTGCACGCCGTGCAGTTCGAGCGTCGCGCCGTGTTCGTCTTCTTCGTAGGTCAGGCGATATTGACGGTTGCGCATCCGGAAGTAGCGCTGCGTGACGGACAGCGCTTCCCGGATGTCCCGCGCAGTCAGCGTCGCGTAGCCGAGAAAGCCGTGCACGGTCGGCTTCAGCAGCAGCCCGAACGCGAGCCCGATGCCCGGATCGCCGCCGATCTCGATCGCATTGAGCACGAGCCGCCCCCATTGCGACGGCGCGACGCGCGCGTCCGGTTCGGCCAGGACCGCATCGCGCAGGCCCGTGCCGGCGCGCACGGCGACCAGGTCGACGCCGCGCGCGGCCAGCGCCTGCAGCAGCAGGCGCGTATAGGCGACGGGAATCGTCGGCCGGCGCAGCCCGAGGCGGTCCTTGGCGAGAGGGGAGGTCATGTCGTTTTGGCCGGAAATGACAAGCATTATGGCTGTTTGCCCCCTCACGTTCAAGGCGGCGCGCGCCTACGATGTCATGCATCGCTTATCGGCACGATCATCATGACCACGACCTTTCCCCATCTGCTCGCCCCGCTCGATCTCGGCTTCACGACGCTGAAGAACCGCGTGCTGATGGGCTCGATGCACACGGGCCTCGAGGACAGCCGCAAGACGCTGCCGCGGCTCGCCGAGTATTTCGCCGAACGCGCGCGCGGCGGCGTGGGCCTGATCGTGACGGGCGGCTTCGCGCCGAACGTGGCCGGCTGGACCAAGCCGTTCGGCGGCACGCTGATGACGTCGGCCGCCGCGCGGCGGCATCGCGAGATCACGGATGCCGTGCACGCGGAGGACGGCAAGATCGCGCTGCAGATCCTGCATACGGGCCGCTACGGCTATCACCCGTTCGCGGTCGCGCCGTCGCGGATCAAGTCGCCGATCTCGCCGTTCGCGCCGCACGAACTGAGCGCGCGCGGCGTCGAGCGGCAGATCCGCGCGTTCGTGCGCTGCGCGACGCTCGCGCGTGAAGCCGGGTATGACGGCGTCGAGATCATGGGCTCCGAAGGCTACCTGATCAACCAGTTCATCTCGATGCATACCAACAAGCGCAGCGACCAGTGGGGCGGTGCGTACGAGAACCGCATCCGCCTGCCGATCGAGATCATCGAGCGCACGCGCGAAGCGGTCGGCCGCGATTTCATCCTGATCTACCGGCTGTCGATGCTCGACCTGATTCCCGACGGCAGCGACTGGAGTGAAACCGTGCAGCTCGCGAAGGCCGTCGAGCGCGCGGGCGCGACCATCATCAACACGGGGATCGGCTGGCACGAAGCCCGCGTGCCGACGATCGCGACGTCGGTGCCGCGCGGCGCGTTCGCCTGGGTGACGAAGAAGATGAAGGGCGAGGTCGGCATTCCGCTCGTGACCACCAACCGGATCAACCGTCCCGAAGTGGCCGAACAGCTCCTCGCGGACGGCTGCGCGGACATGGTGTCGATGGCCCGCCCGCTGCTCGCGGATGCGGAGTTCGTGGTCAAGGCCGCACAGGGTCGGGCCGACGAGATCAACACCTGCATCGGCTGCAACCAGGCGTGCCTCGATCATGCGTTCAAGAACCAGATCGCGTCATGCCTGCTGAATCCGCGCGCGTGCCACGAGACGGAGCTGAAATACACGCCCGCGCCGCAGCCGAAGCGCATCGCGGTCGTCGGCGCGGGGCCGGCCGGGCTCGCATGCTCGACCGTGCTCGCGCAGCGCGGCCATCAGGTCGACCTGTTCGACGGCGCGGCCGAGATCGGCGGCCAGTTCAACATGGCGAAGCGGATTCCGGGCAAGGAAGAGTTCCACGAAGCGCTGCGCTATTTCGGCCGCCAGGTCGAGCTGACCGGCGTGAACCTGCACCTGAACCGCCGCGTCGACGCGAGCGACCTGATCGCGGGCGGCTACGACGAGATCGTGCTCGCGACCGGCGTGGCGCCGCGCGACCCGAAGATTCCGGGGCAGGACGGGCCGAACGTGCTCAGCTACATCGACGTGCTCGCGGGCCGGCAGCCGGTCGGCCGGCGGGTCGCGGTGGTTGGCGCGGGCGGGATCGGCTTCGATGTCGCCGAGTATCTGGTGCAGGAGGGTGAATCGCCGGCGCTCGATCTGGAAGAATGGAAGGCCGAGTGGGGCGTGACGGACCCGGCCACGACGCGTGGCGGCGTGACGCGTGCGCAGGTGACGGCGCCCGCGCGTGAAGTGACGCTGCTGCAGCGCAAGGCCGCGCCGCTCGGCAAGGGGCTCGGCAAGACGACCGGCTGGATTCACCGTGCGACGCTGAAGATGAAGCAGGTGAAGATGATCGGCGGCGTGAACTATGAACTGATCGATGCGCGCGGCCTGCACGTGTCGTACGGCGAGAAACGCACCGACCACGAACTGATCGAAGCCGACACGATCGTGCTCTGCACGGGGCAGGAGCCGCAGCGCGCGCTGCTCGCGCCGCTGCAGGCGGCCGGGCGCTCGGTGCACCTGATCGGCGGCGCGGAACTGGCCGCCGAACTCGACGCGAAGCGCGCGATCGATCAGGGCTCACGGCTTGCGGCACGGTTGTAACGGGCGGTCGCTGCAACTGCCGCCCGGACGTACGCCGCACGGCGGTGAGCCGCTTGCGACGCGGTTCGCGGCTCACCGTCCGATGTACCGATTCGCCGGCGCAGGGCTGAAACGGGCAGCAGCGCCGGCCGCGTCGCCACGCACCGCGGCGGCGCTACCTCGACAGACCGTGACCGCGCACGGCCATCACACGGCTCAGGCCGCTTCGGCGCGCTCTTCCTCTTCCGCTTCCAGCATCGCCTTGACGATCAGGTAGATGGCCGGCAGGTCGTCGTCGTCGCGGCGCCAGTCGACCGGCTCGTCGACGTCCGCGGCGACGAGGCGGCTGTCGCGCAGCCGGATGAACGCGTCGACGACGGCCGGATCGTTGCGGCTCAGGAAACCGGCATTCGAGAATGCCAGCTCTTCGACGTTCAGCAGCGCCTGCCAGCTCATCGTGCGGACGGCCGCAGGATGGGTGCGCCGCCGCAGGCCGAGCGCCCGCTGCGCGGGGCCGCCCGCGACACGCTGCAGATCGACGACCGCCCGCTGCGCGGCGCGCTCGAATTGGACGGGGTTGAAGCCGGGTTGCTCGGGATCGAATGCGGATGCCTGGAACATGGTCGCCTCACAAAAATCCGTCCGTCGATGGATGACGGAATTCGGGTCAAATGGTGCAAAAGCACTGTAAATATATACAGTGTTCTAGGCGGTTTCAAGTCCCGGATGAAGAATCTTGCCGTCGCGGACGCGAGCGGATGCAGGGAAGCCGCTGGAAGCCGGTACGCGAGCGCCGGTCGCGCGTTGTCGCGCCGATTCCGCTGGCCGCGTTCCGCTTATACCGATTCCGCGATGGTCTCCCGCAGCCACCGATGGGCCGGATCGCGATGCACGCGCTCGTGCCACAGCATCGACATTTCATAACCGGGCACCTCGACCGGCGCTTCCACCACCCGCAATGCGGGCACGTCGCGCACCAGCCGCTCGGGCAGCATCGCGACGAGATCGGTGCTGGCGACCGCCGACATCACGAACAGGAAATGCGGCACGGACAGCACGACGCGCCGCGTCGCGCCCACCTTCGCGAGCACTTCGTCCGTTACGCCGACGAAGCCGCCGCCGTCGGGCGACACGATCACGTGCTCGAGCGTGCCGAACTGCGCGAGCGTCGGGCGCCGCTTCAGCTTCGGATGCCCGGCGCGGCCGATGAGCACGTAACGCTCGACGAACAGCGGCAGGCGCCGCATGCCGGGCGGCGACCCTTCGGTCGTATGGAAGGCGAGATCGACGCCATTTCGTTCGGCATCCTGCTCGATGTGCGGCGGCACGAGTTCGACGACTGCGAGTCGCGTGCCGGGCGCGGCCGAGCGCAGCGTGTTCAGCGCGGACAGCACGATCGTCGATTCGCCGTAGTCGGTCGCGGCCACCCGCCACGTGTTCGTCGCGGTCGCGGGATCGAACGGCGTGGCCGGAACGACCGCACGCTCGACGGCTTCGAGCGCGTCGCGCAACGGCTCGCGCAGCGCTTCCGCGCGTGCGGTCGGCCGCATTCCGCGCGGCCCCGGCAGCAGCAGCGGATCGCCGAACAGGTCGCGCAGCTTCTGCAGCTGCACGCTCACCGACGGCTGCGACATGTTCAGTTTCCCGGCCGCGCGCGTGACGTTGTGCTCGGCGAGCAGCACGTCCAGCGTGACCAGCAGGTTCAGATCGAGTCGCCTGAGATTATTCATGGCTATACCTGGAATATCAGAAATTCATTTCAAATATACCTTCGGTCGGAGCATCCTGCGGTCATTCAATCCACGGAGTGACGAACATGAATGTGCTGATCGTGTATGCCCATCCCGAGCCGCGCTCGCTGAACGGCGCGCTGCGCGACTTTGCCGTCGCGCATCTCGAAGCGGCGGGCCACGCCGTGCAGGTGACCGACCTGTATGCGATGAACTGGAAGGCCGCGTTCGATGCGAACGACGTGACCGATCGTGCGCCCGATGCGCGTTTCGATCCCGCGCTCGACTCGAAGCATGCATTCGAGACGGGCACGCAGCGCGACGATATCGCGCGCGAACAGGACAAGCTGAAGCGGGCCGATGCGGTGATCCTGCAGTTTCCGCTGTGGTGGTTCTCGATGCCGGCGATCATGAAGGGCTGGGTCGAGCGCGTGTATGCGTACGGTTTCGCATACGGCGTCGGCGAGCATTCCGACAGGCACTGGGGCGACCGTTACGGCGAGGGATCGCTGGCCGGCAAGCGCGCGATGGTGATCGTCACGACGGGCGGGTGGGAATCGCATTACAGCCCGCGCGGCATCAACGGGCCGATCGACGACGTGCTGTTCCCGATCCAGCACGGCGTGCTGTATTACCCGGGCTTCGATGTGCTGCCGCCGTTCGTGATCTACCGGACGGGCAAGATGAACGATGCGCGCTTCGCCGAAACGCGCGCGGCGCTCGGCAAGCGTCTGGATGAACTGTGGACGACGCGGCCGATTCCGTTTCGGCGGCAGAATGCGGGCGACTACGAGATTCCGGCGCTGACGCTCAAGCCGGAGATTGCGCCGGAGAAGGTGGGGTTTGCCGCGCATCTTGCGCACGAGAAGTGACGGCGCGAGATCATGACGGGTCGAGGCGTCGTTCGACGCGCAGGCGGCCCGGCGGCTCGAAGTAGGTGCCGAACCGCACGAGCCCGGCGTTCTTCAGGCGGCAGGTCATCTCGAAGCTGACCAGGATGCCGGGATCGCGATTGTCGACGATCCCGACGTCGATCGAGCGAACGCGCGGCTCGTACTTCAGCAGCGTGGCTTCCATTTGCTGCTTGAGCAAATGCGCCGATGCGGGCAATGCCTTGTAGATGTTCGTGAGGTCGGGCAGCCCGTAGTCGGGTAGATGCTTGAGCGAGCCTGCCCGCGTATTGAGAATGCGGCGCACGTTCTGCTGCACGCTCAGGCATTCAAGCGTGCGATCGTCGTGAGCGCCAATCGGTTCGCCGCCGATCTGGCCGAGCAGCATGTCATACAGCGACGGGCCGGCGGTCATCGGTCGTTTCGCCACGTAGTGCCGGTATCGCCGGCCGCCGGCGCATCGACGAAGTCGATCGTCAACGATCCATCGGCAGTGGCGGACAACAGGATTTGCGCGGGCGTAATGCCCGATGCCATCCGTCCAAGCAGTTCGCGGGATACGACCGGCAGCACGCGCTGGTTCAGGAATGCATCGACGCTGCGTGCACCGGATTCGCGCGACACGCAGTGCCGCGCGATCGATTCGATCAGATCGTCTGCATACGTCAGGGTCACCGCGTGTTGTCGATGGAGGCGTTCGGCGATCCTGTCGAGCTTGATCCGCACGATCGAAGCGAGCGCGGCAGCGTCGAGCGGCCGGTAAGCGAGCGTCTGAAAGCGTGCGAGCAGGGCGGGCTGGAAGTGCGCGACCAACTGAGGATGGACGGTTTCGCGCAGCGCTTCGTGCGTGATCGCCGGGTTCTCGGCCGTTGCATCGTCGATTTGCGCGCTGCCGAGATTGGACGTCATCACGATCACGCAGTTGCGGAAATCGATTTCGCGCCCTTCGCCGTCGCGCATCGTGCCGCGGTCGAACACCTGATAGAAAATGTCGAGCACGTCGCGATGCGCTTTCTCGACTTCGTCCAGCAGCACGACGCTGTACGGACGCTGACGTACGGCTTCGGTCAGGACCCCGCCGCGCCCGTAGCCGACGTAGCCGGGCGGCGAGCCCTTGAGCTGCGATACCGTATGCGCTTCCTGGTACTCGGACAGGTTGATTGTCGTCAGCGCGGCTTTGCCGCCGAACAACAGGTCGGCAAGCGCCAGCGCGGTTTCGGTCTTGCCGACGCCGGACGGCCCGGTGAGCAGGAACACGCCGAGCGGCGCGTGCTCGTTCTTCAGCCCGGCCTTGGCGGTCCGCAGGCTCTCCGCCAGTGCGCCGATCGCATCGGCCTGCGCCACCACACGCGCGGCCAGCGTCGTTTCGAGCGCGAGCAGGCTGCGCAGTTCGTCGTCGACGAGATTGCCGACCGGCACACCGGTCCATTCCGCGACCACGCGCGCGATCGATTGCGCATCGACGTCGGCGGCGATCATCGGCGACTTGCCCTGAATGGTCGCCAGCGCGTCGATGGTATTGGCAACGGCCGCCGGATCAGGCGTGGGGCCGGCCGCGCCGCGAAGGGTGCGCAGCAGGTCGACGAGTTCGCGTTCTCGCGTGTACTGGCCGAGCAGTGTGTCTATGGTGTCGCGTACGGCGTCGTATTCCGTGTCGATCGTGGCGCGTCGCCCGGCGACGTCGCCGATCCCGGCACGGGAATCCGCATCGAGTGCGGCGCGTTCCAGTTCGAGTGCCGTCAGCGTCGCGCGCGCCTGCTGCAGTTCGACCGGCGGTACGTCGAGCGCCATGCGCACGCGCGCGGCCGCCGTGTCGATCAGATCGACCGCCTTGTCCGGCAGTTGCCGGGCAGGAATGTAGCGGCGTGACAGCCGTACGGCCGCGACGATCGCCTCGTCGCGGATGTGGACAGCGTGATGCTTCGCATAGCGGCTGGCGAGCCCGCGCAGCATCAGGCAGGCCGTGTCGTCGTCGGGCTCGTCGACCTTGATGACCTGGAAGCGCCGCTCGAGCGCGGCGTCGCGTTCGAAATATTCGTTGTACTCGGCCCACGTGGTCGCCGCGATCGTGCGCAACTCGCCGCGCGCGAGCGCCGGCTTGAGCAGGTTGGCCGCGTCGGCGCCGCCCGCCGCGTTGCCCGCGCCGATCAGCGTATGCGCTTCGTCGATGAACAGCAGGATGGGAGTCGCCGATGTCCGCACCTCGTCGATCACGTTCTTCAGCCGTTGCTCGAATTCGCCCTTCACGCCCGCGCCGGCCTGCAGCAAGCCGAGGTCGAGCGTCAGGATGCGCGTGTCGCGGATCGTTTCCGGAACACTGCCTTCGATCACGCGCAACGCGAGCCCTTCGACCAGCGCGGTCTTGCCGACGCCCGGCTCGCCGACCAGGATCGGGTTGTTCTTGCGGCGGCGCGCCAGCACGTCGATCATTTGACGGATTTCCCGGTCGCGTCCGAAGACGGGGTCGATCTCGCCACGGCGGGCCTTCTCGGTCAGGTCGAGCGCAAAGCGCGCGAGGGCGTCGCCGTCGGTGGTGCGCGACGGCGCCTGGGGCGCGTGACGATCGATGGAGGCATCCGTCGCGACATGGCCGGATTGATCGGCGGTTGGCGACGGCATCGACGGCATCGGCGGCAACGTCATGTCGTCGGACGCGTTCTCGGACGAGCGTCGCCCAAGTCGTGGCAGCACGCGCCGGATCTGCGCGTTCGAAACCGACAACAGCGGCCATGCGCGTTGCGTGCGCAAGACGTGCGGGGCATCGACGATCGCCTGCAGCAGATGGCCCGAGCGAATGGTGCCGTCGGAATCGTCCGACACCGCATGCGTCCACGCATCCTCGATCACCGTGGCGAGTTGCCGTGACAAAGCGGGCATGCCGCGCAACGTGCGCGGCATGCGGTCGATCACGTCGATCAACGCGTCCCACACCGCGTCGATATCGAGATCGTAGTGGCGCAGGATCGCCGGAATGTCGCCGTCGTCCGCTTCGATCAGTTTCAGCACCCAGTGCTCGACCGCGATTTCGTCCGCGAACCGGGTCTGGCAAAGACTCGCCGCGGCTTCGAGCGCACGCGTGCAGTGGGGGTTGAGGCGGCGGATGAGGTGGGAGGCGTCCCGGAGAGGCGGCGTCATGTGGATAGCGGAGCAGGAAGGGGGAGGGTGTGGATTCGCCTATGCCCATGCGAATCGAAGGGCGCGACTGCGAATGGGCGAGCGGCGGAGCGGAATCCGGCGCACGGGCATGCCGGATTCCGCCAGTCGGTCAGCGCATCAGGAACGTTCGTTCCACGTGTCCTTGTGGATAATGTTGCCGTCCTTGTACGACCAAGTGATCGTCTCGTAGCGGAGTTCGACGTCTTCGAGATGGTTGTGCTTCTCGTAGTCGGGGTTCTTGATGTCGAGCATCTTCGGCTTCACGGCGACGATCTTCACGTTGTCGAGCTTCGTGTTGAAGTACTCCTTCTCCTTGCCCGCGTCGTCGATCTTGTACCACTTGATCTCGACCGACTTCAGCGTCTGGCCGCTCGTCACGGCCTTGTACAGGTACGGCGTCGATGCGTCCGTCTCTTTCGTCAGCGTGATCGGCTTGTGCACGCGCGTGCCGGTGAGCTTGCCCGTATTGCCGTCGGTCGGAATGTGCACGCCGTGATCGAACGCGACCAGTTCGACGCTGCCTTCACGATCCTGGACGGTCACCGAACCCTTGATGTCCGCACCGCCGTCGTCCTTGAGCCACATGTAGGCCGGAATTGCCATTTTTCCACTCCTTCTTGTTCGTACTGCGAATCGCCGGAACCCAGGTCCGGCGCTGACAAACCCGGAGCGGATGCCCCGGGAACCAAAACGCGTGTTACCGCACGGTGCGGATCGAAGCGGCCGGCGCCGGCATGTCGGGCACCAGCGTGATTTCGACCCGGCGATTCCTTGCCCGTCCTTCGGACGTGGCGTTGTCCGCGACCGGTCGCGTATCGCCGTAGCCCTGGATCGCGAATTGTGTCGTCGGTATCCCGGACGCATCGACGAGCCAGTCGCGCACGGCGGCCGCACGGTCGATCGACAGCTTCAGGTTGCGCTCGGGGCGGCCCTGAGCGTCCGTATAGCCGGCGACAAGAACGCGCTTGCCCGGATGCGCGTTGATCAGTTCGAGCGCATCGACCATCGCGCGCGTGGAGCCTGGCTTCAGTTGTGCTTTGCCGCTGTCGAACAGCGACATGCTGTCCAGCGTGACGACGGCGGGCGGCGGCGCGGGCGGCTCGTAGGAGGCGATCGCGTCGTTGAGTATCGGCAGCAGTCGAGCGCCGCGATACATGCCGAACGACAGCCGGAGCGGAATGCCGATACGCGCATACCGGTCGAGCTGGTCGCGGTCCGACGAAAGGGATTTGAGTGCGTCGCGCTTCGCGGCGTCTTGCGTAGCGGGGAGACGGTTGT
Organism: Burkholderia sp. BCC0405; assembly: GCF_902833075.1. NCBI lineage: Bacteria > Pseudomonadati > Pseudomonadota > Betaproteobacteria > Burkholderiales > Burkholderiaceae > Burkholderia > Burkholderia sp. BCC0405. Next base: position 70,492 of record NZ_CADFEO010000024.1, on the reverse strand, counting down.
AGCGCTCGACGTGTTCGCCGATTCGGGTCATCAGCGTTTCGTTGTTTTTCGCGGCGCCGCAGACGGCGATGGTGGCCGCGCAAGCAACGATCGCGACGACATGCACGACAGCGGTGATGCGCGGCGATCGCCGCGACCGGCGCGGCATCGCGTCGATCAGCGGCTGCGGCAGCGGCCATGGAGAAGGCGATGCAGGTAGCGCGGCCGGTGCGATGCCGATGCGCGATCGGACTTCGCGCTCCCATGGCTTGCCGGGGCCCGTCGCGGGGCCATGGTCGACCCAGCCGGCGCCGAACAACGGCCAGGGCGGCGCAGGCTGGCGTCGGTCCGTAAGCGTATTGAGCACGGTATGGCGTGTCCATCCGATCATTGATCCGATCCCGGCGGCGCGTGCCGCGACCGTGCGACTTCCGTCGGCATGGAGGGCGTCGGATTCGGCTGCTTCGATCGCGGAGTCGAAACGGTGCATGTATGCGATCGGCGAGCCTGCCGATACGCCATACCACTGGGCCGCCGGCTCCGCTGGAGCGGCTGTATCGGAGAATCGCTGATAGATGGCGACGTAGCCCGGCAGCGACGCGCCGAGCATGCGCGACGTGTCTGCAACTGCCTGCCGGATGACGCGCAGCGTTTGCGACAACACATCGTCGTTCGCATGCAATCCCGGCGCGACCGACAACACGACGCAATCGGGGGCATGACCGTCCCGCCACTGGCGGACGGCGACGGCAAGGCGGGGAAGATCCTGCGGGCGATCGGCCCGCAACCAGATGGCGCCGTCGCCGACGTGGACGAAGCGCGACCCGGTTGCGTCGCGATCGAACAAGGCGGGCAGCCCGTCTCCCGTGACGAGCGCGAGCGGCATCCTGGTGCGCAGCGCGACGGGCAGGTCGGCGGTCGCCGCGCCGAGTTGCGCAAGCACGTGCACGTTCCGCTTGCGGGCATGCGTCAATCTGCGCGAATGCAACCAGACGATCAGCGCCGAAAGCGCGATGACGATCGCGATCAATCCCCACATGATGCCGCGGTCGACGGGCAGGACCCATCCGATGACGGCAAGCGCCAGGGTGGCCGAGATCGTCACGACCGTGCGCAGCGGGTAGCCGAGGCCCGTCAGGGCCGCGCGGGCGGCGTCGGCGTCGACGCGTGTTGGCGCCGGCGGGAGAGGGGTATCGGAAGTCACGGCCGCTGAGCTTTCTGGACGAGTTGTGCCAGTTCCGCGTCGAGGATGCGATCCCATGCGAACCACACGCCTATCGCGATCACGCATGCCGTTCCCGCGATCATCCACGGCGACAGGCGTCTGAGCCGGTCGATCAGCCGCGCGTTCGAGCGGTCGGTGACGAACCCCGGTTGCGAGGCCGGTCGCAACTGATCGATCCGTGCGACCAGCGCGGCGATCACGGCCTGACGTTTCGCTTCGCCTTCGTGGGTTTGCGCCGAGAGGCCCGAACGGGCAGCGTAACGGCCGCGGAACCCGAGGCCGAGCACGGCCGCATAGCATTCGAGCAGGTCGACGTTCGGCGCGGGTTCGCGCATCCGGTGCTCGATGCGGTCGTAGATGCGCGTTCCCGCATCGTGAGTGCCGAAGCGCTCGACCTGCAGCGGCCGGGACTCCCAGTTCCCCTTGTCCGACGCGGGAAGGTAACGCAATGCCGCTTCATCGATCAGCCCGCACTGGGCGAGGACGGCGTCGTCCCGGATGTCGGCGGCGATCCCTTGCGCATCGAGTGCCGTCGCGAACTGCGCGATGAGCCGGATGCACTGTTGACGCAGGTTCTCCTGGCTGTCGACCTGCCCACCGTTCGACAGGTGGGTGACGAGCAGTGCCGTGTCGCGCAGCAGCGCGCGTATCGAAGGCCCGGGCGAGCGGCCGGACGACGGCTCCCGCGCCAGCAGCGCGGATTCGTGACGAGTGGAAACGATGGTATTCATCAGCGCAGCACCGCATAGAGTTCGATCGACGCGTCCGGAATCGACGCGGGCAGGTAGATCTGGCAAGCGCGCGCGGCGAGCATCCGCGCATGCGCGGCGTCATGTGCGTCGAGTGCGAAATAGTGGTTGTCCAGCCGGACCGGAATGGCGCCCGGCACGCGCTGCACGGCCTTGAGCGGAATGCCGGCCACCGCGGAATTGACGATGTGCTCGACGTCGTCCGGCGCGCCGATCTTGCACAGGCGTGGGAACTGCTCGACGAGCTCGAATGCCGGCAGCGCGGCGTTGACGGACAGGTACCAGTCCGCCGCACCCTCGACGATGCGCTCGTCGCGAAACTGGCCGGCCCAGGTCGTGGGCGTCGTGTGTGAAAGCCCGATCGACACGACTCGCGACGGGATGATCGCGTCCAGCAGATCGCGGATCAGCGATTCGAGCGTCGCGAAAACCTCATGTGCCGCGGCGTGATCGTAAGGCGGGATGTCGGTCAGCGACACGCGCGTCGAGAACGTGGTGAGCGATCCTGCCAACTGGGCGAGTACCTGGTACAGGCGATCCGTGGGCTGCCCGGGATGCGACGCGAGAAAGCGCAGTTGCGGCCACGCTTGATGAATGCAGTGGAGGAGCCAGAAGAGCTGGACGTCGGCGACGCCGTATTCGGCCACCTGCTCGATCCGTTCGCTGCGGCGCTCGCCGAGGAGCGCGCTTTTGGCGGCGAGGATATCCGCCAGCCGCCGGATGCGCTCGATATGCAGTGCATGACCCGATAGCGCCAGGCAGGGCGGCACATATCCGCGATCGAGCTGGAACTGACCGCTCGTCGCGCGCGTCAGGCGGGCTATCGCGCATGCCGTATCGTCGGCGTGCGATTCGTACCCGTACAGCAACCGGACCGCGTGGCGCTCGGCGGCGATTTCGGTTTCCGCGGTTCCGTTCAGGTCCGTCACCTTCACGAATTCCCGGTACGCGCGACGCGGGCGGGCGAGCGCCGTTTCGTCGAAACGACAGTTGCTGCCGTTCGCATCGGGCAGCGCGAGTGCGGCGAGCACATCGACCGTCTGGGTATCGGCAGGAATTTCGCCGACGAGGTCGCGAGCGGGCGGCAGTGCATCGGCGACGGTCGTGTCGACCGGCGTTCCGTCCGGGAAGCGTAGCTGCAGCCGCGTGAGCTTCAGGCGGCCGGAGGCCAGTGCTTCTTCGTCGACGTCGACGTTCAGCGTTCCCCAGGGCGATACGGCGATGGCCGACGCGAACTGTTGCAGCGCGAATCCGTTCCAGCGGTCCTGCTGCTGGAAATGCTGCTGCGTAAGAATCAGCCCTTCATGCCAGAGCGGCTTTTCGATCCGCATGGTGTGGTCTATATCGATTAGGAATTATTGAGGCGCAGATTCTAACCATCGTTTTCCGATTTCGTATACCCCTGGATTGGTTGAATTGTTGATGAATGTGTCATTTGTATTGGGATATGCGGGGGGTTAATTTTTGAGATTTTGTGGGTGGATTTGCGGTGCACGGTTTTATTGGGAATGAAGTGCTCTTTATGAATGGATTTTGTGTATAAAAATCAGCCATTTGGGTGGCGATTTGTGTTATTTGAGATTGGTTTTTGGTGTGGGTGGGGCTTGGTTTGTTGAGGTGTGGTTGGGTTTTGTGTATTCGTACTAGTATTATTTTGTGGGTTGTATTTACGGTTGATGATCGATTTTGAATTTTGGTGGTTTACTTCGTGTGAAATGGCGTGATATTTTTCGCCGCCTGAATCGGATGTCCTGCCGCAAATATCCGATTCGGTCGTCCGTCAATACGTGTTGCGGGGTTGAGCAAAGGTGACGTGAACGACGGTGCACCTGCGATTGCGGGTGCACATCGCGGATGTCTTCATGCTTCCTGAGATAAGGAGAACGAATTGGATAGCTTTCAGCGAGAGATCCCGAAGAGCCGGGTGTCGATCACCCTTGATCTGCATACGGGCGGGGCGCAAAAGAAGGTCGAGCTACCGCTGAAGCTGCTGGTGGCGGGCGACTTCAGCGCCGGTCGCGAGCAGGCGCCGCTGGCCGAGCGGAAGAAAGTGAACATCGACAAGAACAACTTCGATGCCGTGCTGGCCGACTACGCACCGGATCTCAGGATCGCTGCGGACAACACGCTGGCCGGCGACGGTTCGGAGCTGCCCGTCAACCTGTCGTTCCGGTCGATCAAGGATTTCGAGCCCGAGCGGGTGGCGCGCCAGATTCCCGAGCTTCAGGCGCTGCTCGCGATGCGCAACCTGTTGCGCGACTTGAAATCAAACCTGCTCGACAACGGTACGTTCCGTCGCGAGTTCGAGAGGGTGCTGAAGGACAACCGCCTGTCCGCGAAGCTCCGTGGCGAACTCGCGCAGATCGCGACCGCCGCGACGCAGCCGGAAGGGCATGCGTGAGCGACGCCGGGCAAAGCGCGCGTTCAGCGCATTCCGCAACATCGTAGCGATTCGATCGCAGACAGGATCCGACATGAAATCCACTGACACGCAGCAAACTGGCGCGACCGAGACCGTCGTGCTGGACGCCCCGCACGGGGATATCGACAGCGTCTATGCATCGCTGTGCAGTAAGATCAACCTGAAACCCGTCAACGAAGCGCGCCCGCTCGAGGCGTTCCGGGACAACGACATGCTGTCCGAGGCGTCGGCCGACGAGCGCATCGCGCGCGGGATGGGCGCGTTCCTCGAGTTGGTCGCGAACGCGCGCCAGCCGGTCGACCGGCTGGACAAGTCGCTGCTCGACTTTCATATCGGCCAGATCGACCGGCAGATCGGCCGCCAGCTCGACGCGGTGATGCATACGCAGGAATTCCAGGCGCTCGAAGCGCGCTGGCGTGGCCTGAAGATGCTCGTGAGCCGTACCGATTTCCGCAAGAACGCGCGAATCGAGGTGCTGGACGTGTCGAAGGAGGCGCTGCAGCGCGACTTCGAGGACACGCCCGAACTGATCCAGAGCGGCTTGTATCGCCTGACGTACATCGAGGAATACGACACGCCGGGCGGCCAGCCGATCAGCGCGATGATCAGCGACTTCGAGTTTGCGAATTCGCCGATGGATGTTGCGCTGCTGCGGAACATCTCGAAGGTTGCCGCTGCCGCGCACATGCCGTTCATCGGCTCGGTCGGGCCGGCATTCTTCGGCAAGCAGTCGATGGAGGAAGTGGCCGCGATCCAGGACATCGGCAACTACTTCGACCGCGCCGAATACATCAAGTGGAAGAGCTTCCGCGATACCGACGATGCCCGCTACGTCGGTCTGACGATGCCGCGCGTGCTCGGCCGTCTGCCGTACGGCAAGGATACGGCGCCGGTGCGGGCGTTCAACTACGAGGAAGCCGTCAAGGGCCCCGATCACGACAAGTACCTGTGGATGAACGCGTCGTTCGCGTTCGCGGCGAACATGGTGCGCAGCTTCGTCAGCAATGGCTGGTGCGTGCAGATTCGCGGGCCGCAGGCGGGCGGCAAGGTCGAGGATCTGCCGGTTCACCTGTACGACCTCGGCACTGGTTACCAGCCGAAGATTCCGACCGAGGTGCTGATCCCGGAAACGCGCGAATTCGAGTTCGCGAATCTCGGCTTCATCCCGTTGTCGTTCTACAAGAATCACGACTTCGCGTGCTTCTTCTCCGCGAGCTCGGCGCAGAAGCCTGCGCTGTACGAGACCAAGGAAGCCACGGCGAACAGCCGCATCAACGCGCGGCTGCCGTACATCTTCCTGCTGTCGCGCATCGCGCACTACCTGAAGCTGATCCAGCGCGAGAACATCGGCACGACCAAGGATCGCCGTCTGCTCGAACTCGAACTGAACGGCTGGATCAAGGGGCTCGTGACCGAAATGAAGGATCCGGGCGACGAGCTGCAGGCGTCGCACCCGTTGCGCGACGCGAAGGTGACGGTCGAGGACATCGACGACAACCCGGGTTTCTTCCGGATCAAGCTGTTCATCGTGCCGCACTTCCAGGTCGAAGGGATGGATATCGGGCTGTCGCTCGTGTCGCAAATGCCGAAGGCCAAGAACTGATCCGACGTTTGTGCGCGAGCCGCCGGGGCGTCGATGGTTGTCCCGGCGGCGCAGCGCATGTCGTACAGCGGGGAGTATCCATGTCGATGATTTTGCCTACGCAGGCTTATGAATTGAAGCTGGCGCCGCATCCGGCGCCGTTCTCGATCCTGAAGTTCACCGGGCTGGATCGCGTGAGCCATCTTTATCGATACGAGATCGAATTCACGAGCCCGGCGGCGGGGATTCCGATGGACCAGGTGCTGGGCCGGCCCGCGAAGTTCAGTGCCGATCCGGTCGATCCGAACATGGATTACCTGCGGAAGATGTTCGGGGAGAACGCGGCGCAGTTCAGTGCGAAGCCTGCGGCGTATACGGTTCACGGCGTGATCACGCAGTTCGACGAGTTGGAGACGTCGGCGGATGAAACGCGCTACCGGGTCGTGCTCGAGCCGACGCTGGCCGATCTCGACCGTGGTGTGACCAGCCGGCTGTTTCAGAAGCAGTCGGTCGAGGAGATCGTGACCGATACGCTGCGGCATTACGGGTATCGCGCGGGTGTCGATTTCAGGTTTCAGTTACGCGGGCAGTACAAGCGTCGCGAGTACGTGACGCAGTATCACGAGACGACGTTCGCGTTCATCCGGCGCATTTGCGCGGAAGAGGGGATCTGGTTTCGCTGGGAGCAGAAGAAGGATCGCGCCGTGGTCGTGTTCGGCGACGATCTGGATGCGTATGCGCGCAAGCAGCGCACGGTGCCGTATCGACGTGACTCGGGGCTGGAGAGCGCCGGCGCCGATGCGATCAAGACACTCGGGCGCGAGACGAAGCGTGTGCCGGAGGCGGTGCGGCTGCATGACTACAACCATCGGCAGGCCGAGGTGTCGTTGCTGGTCGAGGAAAACACGGCGCGCGACGACAAGACGACGCACGCCGTCGATTATCGCTGGGGCGAGCATTACGAGACACCCGAAGAGGGCAAGCGGGTTGCCCGGTTGCGGCACGAAGCCTATCTGGCCGAGCAGATTACGTTCAAGGGGGCGGGCAATCCATTCTGGCTCGAAGCCGGCGAGGTGATGCGGGTCGAACCGAGTCAGGTCGATGCGAAGCACGGGATTTTCGTGACGTCGGTCGAGTCGCGTGGCGGGCGCAGTGACGCATATTGGGTGGCGTTCGAGGGGATTCCGTCGGATCGCGTGTGGCGTACGCCAATGGCTTCCGTTTCGCGGCCGGTCGTTGACGGGATTCTGCCGGCGCGGATTACGTCGCCGGGGAACTACAAGTACGCGTATCTGACCGAGCAGGGCTGGTACGTGATCAAGCTGCCGTTCGATCTCGACGAATGGAGCCCGGGTGGGACGAGCCGGCCTGTGCGGTTTGCGAAGCCTTATAGCGGCGACAACTACGGGCATCACTTTCCGCTGATCGATGGGGCGGAGGTGGCCATTGTCCATACGGACGGCGATCCAAATCGGCCGGTGATCATCGGGGCGATGCATGACAGCGTGCATCCGGATCTCGTCAACAACCTGAACCATACGCGGAATCTTATTCGTACGGCTGCGCGGAATGAGTTGCGGATGGAGGATAAGGAAAGCAACGAGCATGTCCATCTGACAACGCCGTTTCGGGCAAGCCAGCTGAATCTGGGCTTCATGGTGGACACCGATCGCAAGGCGCGCGGAAAAGGTGCCGAACTCGCCACCGCCGGTCACGCGTCGATTAGGGCAGCAGACGGCGTGCTCATATCGGCCGAGGCACAACCTGGCGCGGCCGGCGAGCAGCTTGCCATGCAGAATGCGGACGCGACGTTCGCGCAGGCCGAAGAAATTCTGCGTTCGCTCAATAACGTCGCAAACTCGGCCAAGGCACTCCAGGCTGAGGTTAACCAGCAACGTGTGCTGATCGGGCAGAAGCTTAGCCGGCTCCAGAAGCCTGTCATTGTTGCGAGTGCGCCAGAAGGTGTGGGCATCGCCAGTGGGCAGCACGTTCAGATTGCTGCGCGCAAACAGATGTTTGTCACGACCGGCGAAGGGCTCGACATTGGCGTGATGAAACGCATGACGGTGGCGGCCGGCGAAGCGATTTCGTTCCTTGCGGCAAAGTTCGGAATCAGGTTCTTCGCAGCAAAGGGCAAGGTACAGATTCAGGCACAAGGCGACGGCATGGAACTGATGGCAATGCAGGACATGCTGATGAGCTCGTCGGACGGCGAAGTCACGATAACGGGTCGAAAGGGCGTCACGATTGGCGACGGCGCGGGCGCTTACATCAAGCTGGCAGGCGGAAGGATCATTCTCGGGAGTCCTGCGGGCGAGATCGAATTGAAAGGCAACTTGACCGTCAACGACGCCGCCGGCGGCAGTTTCAAATTCCCGACCTGGTCCACGGTGCCGCTCGACGACGTGAAGAGCGCATTGAATTTCGGATTTTCGGAGTAAGCCTGACCATGGCGACCAAAGCCGCACCGAAGAAATCACCGACGCCGCCGCAGCCTGCCAAAGCTGGATTGAAGCAATTGTCGTTTGCGTTTCCGTTTTTGCGCAAAGGGCAAGGTCAGTCCGAGGCATCCACTCGATTCACCAACGAGCACGATATTTATCGATTGCTGGCCGAGCGTGAGTCGTCTGGTACCTATCTCGCGAGCAGTAACGGCATGTGGCATGGCGGCATTCATGTCACGGAGGCAGGTGCCGGACAGGCCTTGGACCTCGATGCGGGATTGCGGTGCATTGCCGATGGCATGTTGATCGCGTTTCGCGCCAACAAGACTTATCCGGTCAGCGAGGTTGCAACGGCAGATGGCGGATTGCCTTACGAGGCGCCGTATAGCACGGCCTTTGCGCTGGTGCGACACACGATGGAGTTCCCACGGGACACGAAGCTGACGTTTTACAGCTTGTACATGCATCTGATGTCCCGGGAAGACTACGCCAACTTCCCGAAGCGGGAAAAGCCGTCGTATTGGCCGCGGCAATGGCGGGTGACGCAGTATGCGCAGGACAAGCAAGCGTCAGGCCGAAGCGGGCAGGTTGCCGATCCTGCACAGCAGGGACTGCGTATTCGCAAGACTCCAGGCGGTAGTCCCATCGCGATCCTGCCGCAAGGCGCCAATGTCGGCATCGGGAAGATCGAGACGAAGAATGGAAAGCCGTGGGGACAGCTAACCGACCTTCATGAGACGTCACTGTATCCACAGAAAGCCGGTGAATACGTCGAGCCGTCGAGTGCGATCGGCAAGTGGGTCTTTCTCGGCCAGGAAAACGGTGGTGCGGTTGCCGAAGAGACTGTCGAGGATTCGATATTTGATCGGGTTGTCGTGACGACGGGCCAAGGTACGCCGGGTGATACGTCCGGAATTCCAGTCAAGGCAGGAGACCTGATTGGACACCTCGGCCGCTATGACTCGCTGAACCAATGCACGACCGGAACCAGGCTGGCGCACATCGAAGTCTTCTGCGATGACAGCATTCAGTCGTTCCTCGAAAAAGGACGTGCATGGGTCGATCAACACGGCCCGAACAAGGAGGACTGGGCGGCACTGGGCCTGCCATCCGAGCCGACGATCCTGCGTATCGCGCCGGGCACGGTGCTGTATCAACGTACTCAAGACAAGAAAAAATTTGTCCCGGGTATTGACCCACAGTCGAGAAAGACGGGCGCCGTTCAGGTGTATTCGCTTGCCGAACTGGCGCGGGACCCGAATCGACGAGTCGCCGAGCCGCGTCCGAATCCAGATCCAGGTTATCCGGTGAACTGGTGGCATGTTGACGGTGTGAATGCACAAGGTCAGCCGATTGACGGCTGGGTGTGCGACTTCAACCATCCGGGCGGTCGTGTGACGCGGGAATTCGCACAGAAGTGGGTTGATTTCGAATGCCTTGCGGATGCTCATGATCCGGCGCATACGATCTTTGCGACAACACAGGCGTGGGTTGACTATGCGAGCGGCGCCAATGTTGATGACCTTGCTTCGCGTTCGAAGCTCAGTCCGTTGATGCTTAAGGTGTATGACGCTCTGTTTACGGCAGGAGATGGTAAGCGAGCGGCTGATGAATTATGCGCGCTGTCGCGGACCGAGCGTGGTGGATATCCGTGGGTGATGCAGGCGGCGTCTCGGTTGATCGTCAAGCATGAGAGCGAGTGGGCGAATCCGTCGAAATGGAAGCAGATGATCGCCGAGTTGGAAAAGCAGACGGGGCCGAAGCTGCAGCACGGAGCAGAACAAAAGCGGATCGAAGCGCTCGCGTGGTGGGCCGATGTGAAAGCCGGTGTTGTGGATTTTCCGGGTGAGGATGTTTGCCATATTAATGCAATTGGACTCATAGCAAACTTCACACTTGAATGTGACTGTAAAACACGTTTTGAAAAAATATCAAAGATAGTTCTTTTCAACGAGGGTGGATTTGTGAATGATCCAAATGACTCTGGAGGTGCTACAAACAAAGGTATCGCGTGGGCTACTTGGAAAGCATACGCCGAAGAAGATGTCGGCGTGGAGCCGACGTTGGAAAATCTGAAAGCACTGACCGATGACCAGGCTAAGGTGATATACCTGAAGCGATACTGGGAGCCTCGCGGTTTTTGCAAGATATTAAATGAAAAAACTGCCCTGAATATATACGACTGGACGATAACATCTGGCCAAGCCATTAGAAAAATCCAGGAACTTCTCACCTCGGATTATTCCGTTGAAATTGCGCACAATAATGTGATGTCGAAATTATTTATAGACAGCATTAATTCAATTGAAAATCAAGATGAGCTTGTGCAAAAAATCGGAGTGGTGCGGAAGCAATATTATACGTACCTTGCACACGATAGAAAAGGGAAGCCGAACAAGAATTATAAATTTTTGGATGGATGGACAAAACGAACTGATAGATGCTTGGGCTACAAATGATCAATATCGTAGGTTGGGTTAAGGGTCTAATTTTAGGGTGCGTGTTCGTTGTGGTTTCGGCCAGTGGGTATGCGTCTCCCATGGATTGTTTTGTCGGTGAGTGGGATTGGAGTAATTCATCTGGCACCATGACGTTCTCAATTGATCTAAAAAAACAGGGGGGGAGAATTTATGGGCAGTATTGTGCGGTCGCGCAAAACGGAAATAAGATCGACTGCGATGACGAAGAAAGTCAAAATATTGATGGGGTTATTGGTGGTGATGGTAAGTCAGCTGTCGTAAATTTCAATTCATTTTTTGGTGCGAAGAATGGAGAGGCTTTCCTGAGAATGGTTGGTGGGCGTCTAATTTGGCATGTTGTTAGAAATCCAAGTGAAGGGGAGTTCTATGCTCCTAAAGATGCCATTTTGGTGCCGCATCAATTTATGATGAAGAAGGCAAAGTGAAAATGTCTCATGTGAAGACTGCTCAGCTGGTCATGCCTGTTTGGTTGGAAATAATGATCGGCATGGCCGCTGCAATCAAGTGGTGCTTTTCTTGATTTTTCGATAGGGTAATTTATGAGGATTTATCGATTTGTTGTGGCTTCAATAATTGGAATTGCTTCGATGGTGGTCGCGCGCGCCGAAGGATTGTGCGCCACAAAAGAAGTGGCAATATTCAACTGCGAACTTGAAAAATCTGTTTCGTCACTATGTAAATCAAAAGAGAGTGGAGCCCTGATTTATCGAAGTGGAGTTGATGGAAAGGTGGGCTTGCGGATCCCGGGTGGCAAAGAAGATGCGAGAGATTTTTTCTTCTTGTCATATGCTCCTTATGCGGGGGGTGGGGAAACGCATATTCGATTTTATTGGCTTGGATACACATACTATTTGTACGACAAGGTCACTAAGGTTGACGATGGTCCGGCGCTTTATTCTGGAATTGTGATGTATAAAGGGAAGGAGAGAATTTCCAATATTTCGTGTGAAAACGATGCATCGATACGTGCAATCGCATATCAATCAATTGCTAGGGAAACGTACCGGTCAATTAGCACTCGGTAATCAAATCAGGGGGGGCATAGTGAAAAATCTCGCATACGAAGGCGACACAACGAGCCACGGCGGCAAGACCCCGACCGGCTCGGATCACATCAAGGTCAAGGAGCGCCGAGCCACCCGTGTGGGTGACAAAGTCTCGTGCCCGATTCACGGCGACAACGAAATCGTCGAAGGCAGCGGCAGGATGAAGGATGGCACCACGCCGCTATCGCGCGACGGCGATCACACGCGGTGTGGGGCGGTGCTCATTGCCTCGTCCACCGGAGCGCAGGTCAGGTAAGCGATGCCCGTCGATTTCAATCGCGTGCCGCCGCGAGTGGATGTACCACCTCCGCCTCGGGTCTCAATGATCGTCTGGATACCCCTGCTGGCGCTTGTCATGGCGGCCGGGGCCGGGCTGGCGATCACATTTTGGCCGACGGACCGCCTGACGAATACGCCGTGGTTCTGGCTCTGTGTCGTTGGTTATCCCTTCCTGGTCTGGACTTTCCTGCTATTCGCGTGGCTCGCGTATGGCTACACCCGTCGCAATCAGGCGATTGCGACCAACCGCGTGAGTGATGACGCCGAGCAGTCATGTCACGCGATGTCGAGCAGACCGCTTGCGATACTCGGCCATGCATGGTGCTTCGACGCGAACGATTCGGAAAACTCGCTTGAACGAATACTGACGGGAACTGAGCTGGCGAAGCTTCGGCCGAGCGGCGCGGTTGCGGATAGCGAGGTCAATGCACGTTGGCTCGACATCCCGGAGATGCATTTTCATCCGGGTAACGAACTCACTGAACATGCTCGGCATCATGTCGTGTGTACGTGGCTGCTCGAACGCTTGATAGACCGCCTCCTGCCACAGCTCAATACGCTCCCACCGAGAACGAAGCTTCAGATCGAGCTTCATCATCGATCCAGGCTGAAATCCGAGGTTTTCGAGACCGGACTACGGGCGGTGCTCACTGAACGAGTGCCTGCATTGAAGGTGGACGTCACATCGGGTGAACACCCGATTTCGCTCTTCCGAACGGACGCGTGGCTGGACAAGCGAGCCGTCGATACGGTCCACCTGCTGGTTGCCGTTGAGCTTCGCGATGCAATCAGTTCCGTCCTGTCCGATGGCGTTGCAGAGGTGGGTGTCGCGCTGCTCGTCGGACACCCGCGCCTTGAGTCATCGGCCATGCCAGCCGGGTTGCGATTGCATCGCCCCGCCCGAGGCCCGGTCGATACCGCCGCCCGGACGCTTGAGCTTGCCGCGCGCTGGGGACAGACCTCGCGCGACTGTCTGCGCACAGTGTGGACGCATGGCCTGTCCGGCGACAGAGTCAGTGCAGTTCGGCAAGCCGCGTCGTTTCCCGACGAGACGCGATGGATCTCGCTCGAAACGTCGGTGGGCGACTGTTCCGGCGCAGGGCCGTGGTTGGCTGCTGTCCTTGCTGCAGAAAGTGCCCGGACAACGGGCGACCCGCAACTAGTAATGTGTGGCGAAGGTGAAGAACTGATCGCCCTCATGTGCAGAAAGCAGACATGAACGATAACAAGAACGACAACAAGACCCTGCCAGCAGGCCTCTTCATAGGCGTCGCGGCAGTGATCGTCTTCCTTGCGCTCGGTAGCGCGGTATGGATGGAGGGGCCCCGCCACGGATGGTCGCGAGATACCCGGATCATCATCGAGCTTTCGCTAGCGGTGGGCTTGCTGATCGTGATCCTGCTGATCAAGCACGTCGAGTTTGTGCTGCTTTCGATCGCCTCACTGAGAGCATCCCGTTGGTTTGCTCGTTACGACGCCGGAAAACGTGCAGTGTCTGTCGACCACAACGATCAGGACGGTCCGTCGGGGCCAGTCGACAGAGCTACGGCGCTGCGGAACCTCCTGCGTGACCGTCACGGCCGGCGTTGGCGCTATCGCGAACGATGGGTGCTCGTCGCCGGCGACCTGCCGCTGGTGAAGCGCTTGGCACCGGGACTTGCCGACACGGGGTACGTAATCAACGGCAATACGATTCTGCTGTACGCCGGGCAAACCCGCGACACGCTCGAGACGGAATGGCTCGATCAGATCCGCCGCCTGCGCCGGTACCAGCCGATTGATGCGATCGTTGCGGTGACACGTAACCGCAGTTCGGCGGACGTACCGTTTGACGTCGATGGCGTTAGCCGGCAACTGGCGCTTCACGCGCGTGCCCTGCGCTGGGCGGCGCCCGCATATCTGCTCGACGCCACCGATTTCGGCAGCATGACGTCGAGCCCGGATGAAGCAATCGGCTTTACCTGGTCGAACGCGAGCCTGAACGCAGACGATATCGATTCGTCGTTGCAGGATCTCACCTACGACCTGGCAGGCACGGGGGTTGTACGCCTCACCAGAGACGCACGCGATCGCTATCCCCTCGAGCTGTCGCAGCATATTGGCAATCTGCGCGCTGCGTTGACGGGTCTCGTGCTGAAAGCTAACCAATCCCGTATCTGGAAACAAGGGGTTTACGGCCTACTGTTCGCGCCATTGTTCAAGGAGCGCGAACCGGGGCTGCCGTTATCAAGCGATACGAACGACGACGACTCGCCAACCGGTCCCCAACACCGAACGATCTGGCAAACCGTCGCCGATCACAGCCGCAAGGTTCATGGTCGCCGCGTCGGCTTTTCGTTGTCGACCACGGCGGCGTGGATGGCGACTGCCGTAACCGGCTGCTGGCTCGCCGGCACGATGCTGTCCGGCTTCGTCAACCGCGCGACGGTAGGAAGTGCGGCAGATACGGTCGTGAATCTCAACGAAGCCCGGGACCCGACACAGTCCCTGCAGACGCTTACCCATCTTGAACGACAGATCGACACACTTGAAATCCACCAGCGCAACCGGGCACCGCTGAGTGCCCGCTTCGGCCTGAATCGCGACCAAGCATTGCTCGATGCCCTCTGGCCGCACTATGCCGATGCGGCGAACCGCATTCTCGTCGGCCCGATTCGCGAGCAGCTCGAGGCCCGACTGCATCAACTGGCGTCGCTATCCGACGCAGAAATCGCCAGCGGCGGCGATGCGCAAGTACAGGCCGCATACGACACGCTCAAGACCTATCTGATGCTCGCGAAGCCGGAGCGCGCGGTGGCTGCATTCCTGACGCCTCAACTCGTCGCGACGTCCATGCCGGCGCGCCCCGTCAACGCTTCGTTGTCGCCAGGCGGGTGGGAGGACTTGCGGCAACAAGCGATCACATTCTTCACGAATCATCTGGGACACGGTACGAAAGCGACGGCGGCTGCGTGGGCAATCGCACCGGACAATACCTTGATCGCAGCAACCCGCCAGACGGTGATCGGTGTGCGGGGCATTCAGAATTCGAGGGACGCGGTCTACCAGCAGATCCTCGACGAAGCGACGCCGAAGTACCCGCCGGTGTCGCTCGTCACGCTGCTGGGTGACGCGGCATCCCAGGCTGGTGCAGGTAGCGCGACAAGCCGCGGCTTGTTCAACACGACCATGACCATATCGGGCGTATTCACGCGCGCGGCATGGGACGAACGGATCGCCAAGGCCATCGACGATGCCGGCGAGCAACACGACGTGTCGAGCGACTGGGTGCTTTCCGATACCAAGGCCGCCGGCCAGTCCTCGTCGACTCTGAAGGACGAGCTGCGCCAACGCTATTTCGACGACTATGCGCGTGCCTGGGCGCAGTTCCTCAACAGCGTGCGCTGGCAACCGGCGCCGACGCTTTCCGCCACGGCCGATCAACTGACCTTGCTGGGCGATCCGCAACGTTCTCCGCTCGTCGCGCTGATGAATGCGATCGTCTATCAGGCGGGCACGGGCGCCACCGCGCAGTCGCTGTCCGACACGCTGGTCAGCAAGGCGCAGCAGCTCGTCGGTGCGGACGAAAAGGATCCGTCGAAGCAGGTCAAGCCGCAGCTCGCGCCGCTGGCGGGCGCGTTCGGCCCGATCCTGCGTCTGACCGGCAGCGATCTCGTCTCCGGTGCACCGGTCAACGGTAAAACCTCCGCCGCGCAAATGGCCGCGACAGGCGACCTGAGCCTCGCCCGATATCTGGAGCGCATCACGGCCATGCGCCTGAAGACGTCGCAGATTGTCTCCAGCGCCGATCCGGATGCGGTTGCGCGGCTGGCCGCCCAGTCGGTGTTGCAGGGCAAGACATCCGACATCGCCGATAGCCGCGACTATGCGAGCCGGGTCGCCGCGAGCCTCGGCGAGCAATGGTCCGGCTTCGGCGCACTGTTCCGCGCGCCGTTCGACCAGGCATGGCAGGTCGTCGTGCAGCCGGCCGCGTCGAGCCTGAACGAGATCTGGCGCGCGGCGATCGTGGCCGACTGGAACAAGTCGTTCGGCGGCCGCTACCCGTTCGCGGATTCGGACAACGACGCGTCGCTGCCCGAAATGGCGCGCTTCATGCGGCCCGATGGCGGTGTGATCGCGCAATTCGTGACGACGCAGCTCGCCGGTGTCATCGAGCGGCACGGCGACCGCTGGGTGCCCGCACAGGGCACCGATTCCGGTGCGCTGACGATCGATCCCGGCTTCCTGAACGGATTGAACAAACTCACGCGTATTTCCACGGTGCTGTTCCCGTCCGGCGATGCGCGCGTGCGCTACGAGTTGCAGGCGGTGCCGACGCCGGGCGTCACCGACATGCGATTCGTGTTGTCCGGCCGTGAATTGCACTACTTCAACCAGAAGCAGGAATGGACGCCGTTCGAATGGCCCGGCCAGTCGCTCGAAAACCTGTCGCATATCGAATGGCAGACCGAGCAGGGCGGCTTGCGGACGGCGCTCGATTCGCAGGGGCGATTCGGACTGATTCGCCTGTTCGAGCGCGCGAAGGTCACGCAACAGGACAACGCACGCTACCTGCTGACCTGGACCCCGGACACCAGCCAGGGCATCCCGCTGAAGGTGCAACTGCGCAGCGACGCGGGCGCGGGCCCGCTCGACGTTCTCCAGTTGCGCAACTTCGTGCTGCCTGCACGGATTTTCATGACCGGGGCGGCGAGCGCCGGGCCGAAGGTGTCGACGGCCAGTCCGCCGCCGTTGCCGGCCGCGGCGATTGACGCGGCCAGGCACGCCGCCGTGCCAGTGCCGCCAGGGCTGCCGGGCGCGATGACGTGGCCGGATGAAGCGATGCCGGTGGAGGCCGAAAAGGTATCCCGTCAGACGACCGCGATAGCGGAGGCGCGACCGAGCGCAACCGGCGAGAAACCACCAAAGAGCGATCCGCGGATGGCGCTGTCTTTGCTGGCGACGGCTTCGGCATCTTCCGACGCCTCCATCAAACCGTTCGGACACGCCCTCCGTTTGCTGGGTGACGCATTTGCATTCCGGGACCTGCCATGACGCTTGCCAATTTCGTCAAGACACTCGTCGGCGGTCCTCGCGTCGATTCGCTGCAGGCGTCCCGACGGGCTACCTGGGCCGCATGGCTGGTCCCGATACCCGGGGAGCAAGCATGCGGCCGCGATCCCGGTTACGAGGATGCGTTCTTCGAACTGAAGGACGAGGCAAACAAGCTGTCGGGAATCGACGACGCGCGGATCGTCCGCACCTGCGAGCAGTTGCTCAAGGAAACCGGGAAGGATCTGCGTCTGGTCGGCTACTACGCGTTTGCGAGATTGCGGCAGGACGGTCCGGCTGGCTTTAGCGACGGACTCGAGCTGGCTGCTGCGCTCGTCGACCGGTTCGGCGAGGCCGTGCTGCCCGCGCGGGCCGAGGCGAAGCGGGCGGCGCTGGAAATGCTGGCGACTTCGCGCATGATCGAGACGCTGGACAGCCGCGGCGACTTCGCGCCGGCCGATCTCGAACGTGCGCTTGCTGCACTCGACGTGCTCGTCGAACGAACGGGAAACTGGCCGGAAGCCGCGCGCCCGAATCTGCAGCCGCTGGTTGCCCGTTTCGAGCGCAAGGAGGAACCGGCTCGCGGCGCGAATCCGGGCGCGATCCCGCCGCAAAGGACTGCGCCGGTTCCTGCGTCGAACGGGGCGATCGCGTCGACGCGCGACCTGCTCGATCAGGCACGTTCGATGGCGGCGTGGTTGCGGGAGCGGGAAAACGGCTACTTGCCGTCGGTGCGCGTCGTGCGCAGCGTTCGCTGGGACACGTTGCATGACGTGCCGCCGTCGGATGCCGCGTTGCATACGCGTCTGGCGCCGCCGCGCGCCGAATTGCGCCAGCAGATGAAGCGTCTCGTGCTGCAGAAGCATTGGCACGAATTGCTCGAGCGGGTCGAAGGTGCGTTCATGGAAGGCGTGAATCACCTGTGGTTCGACCTGCAGTACTTCCAGCACGTCGCGCTCGATCATGTCGGCACGCCGTACAGCGCGTGGCGCGAACTGCTGCGCGCCGACTTTGCGCTGTTTCTCGAACGACTGCCGGGCATCGAGCGGCTGGCATTCAGCGACGGCACGCCGTTTTCCGACGACACGACGCTCGAATGGATTGCCCGGCACGCGGTCGTGCGCGACCTGGAGGCAGGCGAGACGGTTACGGCGTTGCCGGTTTCCGCCGATAGCGAAAGCGATGCCGCCGGCGACTGGCCGGAGATCGAAACCCAGGCTCGCGAACTGGCCGCGCGCGATGGCATCGAGACGGCCTTCGCATGGCTCGAAACGCTTCCGGGCATGAAGACCGACCGCCATCGCTACTTGCAGCGGTTCGTGATGGCTCGTCTGGCCGATCATGCCGGCCGGCCCGATACGTCGCTCGCGCTGCTGGCCGAACTTGACGCGTCTGCCCGGTCGCTGCCGCTGATGCGCTGGGAGCCGGCGCTGACGTTCGATGTCAAGCAGCAACTGATGAAAGCACTGAAGGCGATGAGCAACCGGAAGGATGCCGACAAGCCGGCGCTCGCGCGGCGCATCGCCGAACTGCAGGCGGAGCTGACCGTGCTCGATCCCGCCCGCGCATTGACCCTGTCATAACGGATTCCCATGGACAACGACGATCCCATCCTGCGCTACTACGAAGCGGAAATGCGCTATTTGCGCGAGTCCGGCAAGGAATTCGCGAAGGCGCATCCCGACCGTGCACGCTTGCTCAATCTCGACCGCGTCGGCGATCGCGATCCATACGTCGAACGGCTGTTCGAAGGTTTCGCGTTCCTGACCGGCAGGCTCAGGCAAAAGCTCGACGACGAATTGCCCGAACTCACCGAAGGGCTCGTCAGCCTGTTGTGGCCGCACTATCTGCGGATGATCCCTTCGCTGTCGATCGTCGAGCTGACGCCATTCGCCGAGAAACTGCAGAAAACGGTAACCGTGCCGGCCGGCGTGCCGGTGCGTTCGGCGCCGATCAACGTGCCATCTCCGGGCGGCACGGAAGGCGTGGCGCCGCGGACGGTGCAATGTCTGTATCGGACGACGCAGGCCGTTGCACTGCAGCCGGTCTCGATTACGCATGCAGGGCCGGCCGTGCGTCACGACGGCCGCTCGGTGATCCGTGTCGGCTTCGCGTTGCACGGATCGGCGCTGCGCAAGGAGACGGATCTGTCGCGGCTGCGGCTGCACCTGAACGCCGATCTGCCGACCGCGTTCGCGATGCATCTCGCGTTGACGCGTCAGGTCGATTCGATTCATTGGCGCGTTCCGGAAATACGCGGTGGCGAAGCCGTACCGCTCCCCGGCGTCACGATCCAGCCGGCGGGATTTTCGACGGAAGAGCGGCTGTGGCCCAAAGCCGATGCGGCGTTTTCCGGATATCAGCTGCTGCTCGAATACTTCACGTTCCGCGAGAAATTCCTGTTCGTCGATTTGTGCGGACTGGAGGTCACGACGCTGCCCGAAAAATCGACCCGCTTCGAACTGGAGATCGTGCTGAAGGAGGCTTATCCGTCGGATCAGCGGTTCAACGCAGATAACGTGCGACTGTTCTGTTCGCCGGTGATCAACCTGTTCGAACTGGATGCCGAGCCGATCGAGATCGACCATCACGAAACGGAATATCGCGTCGTGCCGGCCGGTCATCAGGGCGAGCATGTCGAAACGTATTCGGTCGACGCGGTCGCGACGTTCGACCACGATACGGCCGAGCGATACGAATACGTGCCGTTCGCGACGTTCCGGCATCGCGGCGGCATGTTGCGTCACGAGGCGCCGGAACGCTATTTCCATACCCGTGTGCGTTCTGGTGTATCGGGGCTGCACGAAATGTGGGTGATTCTTGGCGGCCACGCGTGGGAAACGATGGACGCCCTGCCGGAGGAGAGCCTGTCGCTGCGTGTGACGGGCACGAACGGGTTGCTGCCGCGCAAGGGGTTGCGCGAGGCGAGCCTCGATGAGTTGGCGGCCAGCACGCCGAACGTCGCGGGCGTGCGCAATCTGGTGTCGCCGACGTTGCCGCTGTATCCGCCGACGGAAGATCGCTTCCAGTGGCGCGTACTGTCGCATCTCGCGCCGAACTTTCTGTCGATGATGAATGCGGAAGTGCTGCGCGGCGCGTTGGCGCTGTACGACTGGACGAACGAAGAACTGAACCGGCGGCGGCTCGCCGGCATCCTGCACGTGTCGCAGCACATGATCGAGGAGGTGTCGGGCGGCGCGGTCGAGCGCGGCGTGCTGATCGAGGTCACGCTCGATTCGCATGCGTTCTCCGGCGACGGCGACGTGATGCTGTTCGGCGAGCTGCTGCACCGGTTCTTCGGCGCGTATGCGGAGATCAATCTGTTCACGAAGCTGGCAATCGTCAGCCTGCCGTCGCGATCCCGGACGGAATGGCCGCGCAGCAAGGCGCAGCGGGCGCCGCTATGACGGGCTCGAGCAATCGGATGGCGGCCGAAGCTGCCGCATCGAAGGGGCCGCCGGTGTTGACCGGGGCGCTGTTCCAGCGGGCGCAGCAGATGACTTTCATGCAGTTCTGTCGTCTGCTGGAGGCATGTGTGCCCGAACGTCCCGGATTCGGTACGCGCGACACGCCGGAACATGAGCCGGTACGATTCCGGCCGCGTCCGCGGTTGGGGTTTCCGGCGGGCGAGGTGGCCGCTGTCGAATTCGACGACGCGCACCCCGATGCGCCGCCGACCGTACGCACGACGTTCATGGGGCTTTACGGCGTCGATGCGGCCATGCCGTCGCACATGATCGACGAGATCGTGCTGCGGGAGGAAGGGCACGAGGCGGTCGAGGCATTTCTCGATCCGTTCAATCATCGCGTGGCGACACTGCTGTATCGCGCATGGAAGAAGTATCGCTATCCGGAGCGTTTTCGGGCCGGCGGTGTCGACGATTATTCGCAGAGCCTGCTGTGTCTGGCCGGATTCGGATGGGGCGACAAGCCTTTGCGGGCGGGCTTACCGAATTCGCGGGTGCTTGGGTTGCTGGGCTTGCTGACCCAGCGCACGCGTACGTCGGAAGGGCTGGCCGGGGTGGTGGCGCTCGCGGCGCCCGGGGTCGATGTCCGTGTCGACGAGTTCTGGGCGGTGACGACGAGTACCGGGCGACCGACGCCGTTGACGTCGGCGAAGCCGGATGCGGCAGTGCGGGCGGAAGGGAAGCGCAGCGGGCTCGGCGGCGGTTACGTGCTCGGCAGGCGCCTCACGTATCGCAGCCGGGCGGTGCGCGTGACATTGCGGCCGGTCGACGAGCGGCAGGCGCAGGACCTGTTGCCCGGTGCGAGGCTGCATCGGGAGGTGATGGCATTCATCCAGCTGTATGTCGGCGTCAAGGCCGATGTGCATTTGCGGATGGAAGTGTCGTCGCGGTTCGTTCCGCACCCGACCGTCGGCGTCGAACGCGCGGGCCCGGCGCCGCGTCTGGGCTGGACGACGGTGCTGCCGTCGGTCGATGAACGCATGATCGACATTGCGCTCGGCGTGTACGACGCGTTTCCGTTACCGCAACCCAACCCGCATCTCGTGCCGCACACGATCTGATCCAGGAGGTTCCATGTTCCATCGAATGAGTGCGGCCGCCGCTGCCGCCGTATTGTTGCTGTCAGGTTGCGGTGCCTGGCAGTCCGTGTCGGACGCGTCGTCGAATGCGTATCGCGCCGTATTTTTCAAGCAGGTGAAGGTGCTCGACGTGGATCTTTCCGCGCGCGCCGCACTGAACCCGGACGACGCAGGGCGGCCGACATCGGTGGCCGTTCGCGTCTATCAGTTGAAGGACCGCAAGCTGTTCGACGGGGCGTCGTACGACGATCTGTTGAAGAGCGACCGGACGGTGCTTGCTCAAGATTTGCAGGCGGATATGTCGGCTGTCGTGAATCCCGGCGCTTCGTCGAGTTTGTCTCAGCCGATGCAACGCGAGACGGCGTATGTGGCGATCGTTGCGTTGTATCGCGTCCCCGGAGCCGCCGGAGACTGGAGACGAGTTATCGAGAAAAAGAAGCTTGATCCGGATAAGCCTTTACGCCTCGATCTGACGTCGAGCAGATTACAGATGACGGGGGACATGCCTAAGTGAAAGTCGCGCAATCTATTCTGAGTGGGAGCAAGCCCTTCGGGTTCTCTAAACAGCTAGGACTGGCAATTTGGCTTGGCGCCATCGTGTCCGTTCGCGTGGCGGCTCAAGATGTACCGTCCCCACTCATCGTGCCGCTCGCTGGAAAGGCCGAAGACTTTGTTCCAAAGGGCTGGAAGCTCGAATTTCAGACGAAGGGCGATCTGAACGGCGATGGCCGCGACGATCTGGCGCTGGTTCTGCGTGACAATGATCCCGCGAACGTGATATCTGATGACGGCATGTGCGAGAGTCCGTTCGACGCGAATCCGCGCATCCTTGTCGTCGCCTTTGCACAGCCAGATGGGCAGTACGCTCTCGCGCTGCGAAACGAAACGCTGATACCGACCCGGGAATCACCGTGTCTGGCGGATGCCCTGGAAGAGGGGAACGTGAGCATCGACCGGGGTACGTTGCAGGTCAGGCTGGGTCGCTTTGCCAGCGCTGGGAGTTGGGAAATGGGATCGACCACCTATACGTTTCGGTGGCAGGATCGGAATTTCATGCTGATCGGCTATGACAACTTCTCGGTGATGCGTAATACGGGCGCCGTGCGTACGCTCAGTGTGAACTACTCGACGGGCAAGGCCAAAATGTCGATCGGGCGTGTATCCGACGACCGCGAACGCACTCGATGGGTAAAGCTGCACGCGCCGCGTCGCTGGACGCTCGATCAAGTCGGCGATGGGTTCGAATTAGCCCAGTCGTTGCCGACAGTCGAATAGTCGTTCATGCAGGTTTGCGTAGCGTCACCGCGACGCCATGTCTCGCGACCCATGCCGCCGGTTACCCGGCAGCATGGGCCGCTGCCGGAATTACCGATCGTCTTCCCGCACCGAAGACGGATGCCGGCACAGCGCCCGCACTTCCATCTCCATATACGGAAACAGCGGCAACTGGCTGAGCACGTCATGCAGCTGCTGCACACTTTCGACGTCGAAGATGCTGACATTTGCATACTGTCCGGCGATCCGCCACAGATGCCGCCAGACCCCTTCGTTCATCAGCCGCTGGCACATCGCCTTTTCTTCCGCCTTCAGCGTGGCCGCCTTGACCGGATCCATGTCCGTCGGCAGACGAACGGTCATTTCCACATGAAACAGCATGCTGCACTCCTTGCGTTGTCGATTCGTCGAACGGGAAGGCTGCTCAGGCCTGCGCGCGGGCCCGCTCGACTTCGCTCGCCGGCACGTCCTGCTTTTCCTTGAGCAGCGAGAAATCGAAGTCGATCAGCGCGAACTGCCCGTCGACGCCATACGGCTTGCCTTCCGCGCCTTCGGCCTGCTTCACCGGCGGGATCAACCCGTCGCGCGTCGCGAAGGCGAAGTCGTCCCACAGATGCGGATCGCCATCGATATTGATCTGCGTCGTCAGCTTACGATAACCGTCCGCCGAAACGAAGAAGTGAATGTG
This sequence comes from Burkholderia sp. BCC0405, assembly GCF_902833075.1. Taxonomy (NCBI): domain Bacteria; kingdom Pseudomonadati; phylum Pseudomonadota; class Betaproteobacteria; order Burkholderiales; family Burkholderiaceae; genus Burkholderia; species Burkholderia sp. BCC0405. The sequence goes on along the minus strand of NZ_CADFEO010000024.1, from coordinate 46,746 downwards.
CGCCGGGCGATGGCCGTGGCGGCCGAGCTGGTCGAGCAGCTGCTCGGTCTTGCTGCCCGGCGGCACGCTGTAGCCGACCGGCAGCACGCTGCGGAAGCTGTAGCGGCCTTCGGCATCGGTGCGGATCGAGCGGCGCAGGTTGAACGCCGGCTGCGACTGATCGAAGTACGAGTAGTTGCCGAGATGGTTCGCGTGCCACACCTCGACCAGTGCGTTCGCGATCGGCGCGCCATCCTGGCCGAGCACCTGGCCGCGCATGATCAGCGTCTGGCCCGGATCGGTGCCGTCGTCGAGACGCGCATGGCCGACCGATTCCGGCGCACCGGCGACATACAGCGGCCCTTCGATCGTGCGCGGCGTGCCGCCCTGGATGCCGGCCTTTTCCTCGGCTTCGTCCATCCGCACGTCGAGGAAGCGCTCGAGGCCGAGGCCCGCTGCGATCAGCCCGAATTCGCGGCCGGCTTCGTTCAGGTAGTTCAGCGCCGTCCAGAATTCGCTCGGCTGCACGTCGAAGTCCTCGATCGTGTAGCAGATGTCCTTCACGATCCGGTTGACGATCGCGCGCACGCGCGGGTTGCCCGGCTTCTCGGCGGCGTCGTCGAAGGTCTTCAGCAGTGCATCGATGGCTTGCTTGTTCATCTGTGTCTCCGGTTTCGGTTGTCGTGTGGGGTCAGCGGGCGTCGCGTCGCATCCGCTCGATGCGGGCCCAGTCGAAGGTGATGCCGAGGCCGGGCGTCGCCGGCAGGTGCAGCTTGAAATCCTCGTAGCGCAGCGGCTCGACGAGGATCTCCTCGGTGAGCAGCAACGGGCCGAACAGCTCGGTGCCCCATTTCAGCGAGTCGAACGTGCTGAACAGTTGCGCGGACGCCATCGTGCCGGCCGCGCCCTCGAGCATCGTGCCGCCGTACAGTTCGATGCCGGCCGCCGCCGCGATCGACGCGACGCTCGCCGCACCCTGCAGGCCGCCCGATTGCGCGATCTTCACCGCGAACACGTCGGCCGCGCGATCCTGCGCGAGCGCGAATGCATCGACGGGGCCGTGCAGCGCCTCGTCGGCCATGATCGGCACTTGCGCCAGTTGCGTGAGGCGTTTCAGCCCCGCGCGGTTGGTCGCGGCGATCGGCTGCTCGACGAGGCTCACGCCGGCTTCCGCAAGCCGTGCGCCGGCCCAGATCGCGTCGGTTTCGCTCCATGCCTGGTTCACGTCGACGCGCACGTCGCCGCGCTCGCCGAGCGCGCGCTTGATCGCGATCACGTGCGCGACGTCGTCGGCCACCGCATTCGAGCCGATCTTCAGCTTGAACGCACGGTGGCGACGCGCGTCGAGCATCGCTTCGGCTTCCGCGATGTCGCGCTGCGTGTCGCCGCTCGCGAGCGTCCATGCGACGTCGACCGCATCGGTCCGGCGGCCGCCGAACAGCTCGGACAGCGGCACGCCGAGGCGGCGCGCCTGCGCGTCGAACAGCGCGGTCTCGATCGCGCACTTCGCGAAGCGGTTGCCCTGGAACAGCTTGCGGGCGCGCGCCAGCGCAGCGCCCGGGCGGGTCGCGTCCAGGCCCTGCAGCAGCGGCGCGAAGTAGGTGTCGATGTTGACCTTGATGCTTTCGGGGCTCTCCTCGCCGTACGCGAGGCCGCCGATGGTCGTCGCCTCGCCGACGCCTTCGATACCGTCCGTGCATCGAACACGCACCAGCACGAGGGTCTGGCAATTCATCGTGGCGACCGACAATTTGTGGGGCCTGATCGTCGGCACGTCGACGAGCAGCGTCTCGATGCGTTCGATGGTGGCGGCAGTTGCTATCATGCGATTCCTCCTGTTGGTGCACATGGTAGGAATTCCCACCCGGCGTCGTCCAACACTCTTTCCGACTACTTCCATACCTTTGAGGCATGAAATGGAATTGCGTCAGCTCCGTTACTTCATCGCCGTCGCCGAGGAAATGAACATCACGCGGGCGGCCGAGCGGCTGCACATGACGCAGCCGCCGCTCAGCCGCCAGCTCCAGGCGATCGAGGACGAGATCGGATTGCCGCTGTTCGAGCGCGGCGCACGGCCGCTGAAACTGACGGATGCGGGGCGCGTGTTCTATGCGCAGGCGAAGCGCCTCGTCGACCAGGCCGACGAGCTCGGCCCGCTGACGCGGCGGCTCGCGCAATTGTCGGAGCGGATCGTGATCGGCTTCGTGCCGTCGACGTTGTACGGCGCGCTGCCGGACGTGATCCGCGCGTTTCGCGAGGCGCAGCCGGACGTCGAACTGTCGCTGATCGAAATGTTCACGCTGGAGCAGCTCGGCGCGCTGAAGGGCGGGCGGATCGACGTGGGCTTCGGCCGCCTGCGTTTCGACGACGACCAACTGGTGCGCGAGGCGTTGATCGAGGAAAAGCTGATCGCGGCGCTGCCGGTCGGGCATCCGCTTGCCGATCCGGCCCGGCCGCTCGCGCTCGCGGATATCGCGAACGAGACGCTGATCGTCTATCCGAGCACGCCGCGGCCGAGCTTCGCGGACCAGCAGCTATCCGCATTGCGCGATGGCGGGCTGGTGCCGGCGGCCGTCCATGAGGTGCGCGAATTGCAGACGGCGCTCGGGCTCGTCGCCGCGAAAGTCGGCGTGTCGCTGGTGCCGGAGAGCGTGGAGGGCGTGCGCGTGAGGGGCGTCGTCTACCGGCGCCTGCCGGAGCCGGCCGCGACGTCGCCGATCATCATGAGCCGCCGGCTGCACGGCGAAAGCGCCGCGACGGCCGCGTTCTGCGCGATTGCGCGGGAGATGTTCGCGCCGGCCGCGTAAGGGCACGCCGATTGGGCATGGCTGCAACTAACGGTCGCGTTAGGCGTATCCGGTCAAATGCACAAAAGGGCGGCACGAGGCGATGTCGTTCGGCACGGGCGGAACGGCGCGCCCTCTGGTGTCGGCCGGGCAGGGCTGCAAGCCGGAAGCCGGCAAACCGTCGGTCGCGCCCCCGGCCCTTGATCCAGCTGGCCTGCGATTCACCGAGCCGGGCCAGCGCCCGCCTACTGCTGCCCGCCGAGCGTCTCCGACGGCGATTCCCCGAATTTCTCCCGATAAGCGATCGCGAACCGCCCGAGGTGCGTGAACCCGCAATCGAGCGCGATATCGGCAATCCGCCGGTCTGACGCCGCGCCGCGCAGCAGCTCACGCGCATGGTCGAGCCGCGTCGCGCGCAGGTATTGCATCGGGCTCGTCCCGCGGAACTGCAGGAACGCGTCGCGCAGCGTCCGCTCCGGCACGTTGGCGGCGCGGACGATATCGGCGAGCTGCAGTGGCTGCGCGTAGTGCGCGTTCACGAACTCCTGCGCACGCCGCACGAAGCCGGGCGCCGGGTCGCGATGCGACGCGTGCAGCACGGACGGCGGGTGGCCTTCGATCAGCAGGTCGATCAGCAGGTGCTCGAGCTGCGACGCGACGCGCGGGTTCGCGTTCGCGCGTTCGAGCAGTTCGGGCGAACGCGCGACGAGCATCAGTTGCTGGCGCCATGCGGCGAGCGCGGCGTCGCTGATATGCAGCACGGGGTCGAGCATCGCGCGCGGGTCGCCGGTCAGCGAGCCGACGGTCGCCGCATCGATGCGCAGCACGAATTGCTCGCAATCGGCGGACAGCACCGCGTCGAAGCGCTCGCCGGGCGCGCACAGTACGCCGGTCTGGCCGTCGACGCCGAGCTGCCGCCCCATCGCACGCACCTCGGCTTGGCCGGACAGGCAGAACATCAGCAGGTAATAGCCGTCGACCGCGTCGACCTGCACGCGCATCGCGTCGCCGAACGCGATCGTGCCGATCCCGAGCCCGCCGAGCTTGACGAAATCCATGTGCGACGCCCCGTGCACGCGGCCGTTCGGCAGCAGCGCGTGCGGCTGCATCACGCGCGAGATCCGCTCGCGCGTCTCGTCGAGATCGCGGGATTCGAACAGCCGATGCGCGCGCAGCGCGAGCGGCTCGAACGATGTTGGGGACATGGGCATCAGCCTGATTGTGGACGGCGCGCTTCGATCCGACGAATGGGTCTCGATCAAATGCCGCATCGTGCGTGCCGCCATGCTAGCTCAGAAATCCGCCGAAAGTGGATATTGCACCGCCGCAATCGCACTTTCCGGATAGACGGCGAATATTAGCCTTTCAAAAATGGACCCCATCTTATTAATGCAACGGATCAACAAGGAGTCCGACATGGAGCAGACAGAATCGCCCGTCGTGTTCGCCGCGCGCGGCGACGCGTCCGACGTGAGCTTTCCGCACGACGACGGCTCGCGCGTGCCGTACAAAGTGTTCAGCTCGCAGGCCGTTTACGAACGCGAGCAGGAACGCATCTTCCGCGGGCCGACGTGGAACTTCGTCGCGCTGGAAGCGGAAATCCCGAACGCCGGCGATTTCAAGAGCACGTTCGTCGGCGACACGCCGGTGGTCGTCACGCGCGCCGAGGACGGCACGCTCGCCGCGTGGGTGAACCGTTGCGCACACCGCGGCGCGCAGGTGTGCCGCAAGTCGCGCGGCAACGCGAGCTCGCACACGTGCGTGTATCACCAGTGGAGCTTCGACAACACGGGCAACCTGCTCGGCGTGCCGTTCCGGCGCGGTCAGAAGGGGATGACCGGGATGCCGGCGGATTTCGATCCGAAGCAGCACGGGCTGCGCAAGCTGCGCGTCGACAGTTATCGCGGGTTGGTGTTCGCCACCTTCAGCGACGACGTGATGCCGCTGCCCGACTACCTCGGCGAGCAGATGCGCCCGTGGATCGACCGGATCTTCCACAAGCCGATCGAGTATCTCGGCTGCACGCGCCAGTATTCGAAGTCGAACTGGAAGCTGTACATGGAGAACGTGAAGGACCCGTATCACGCGAGCATGCTGCACCTGTTCCATACGACCTTCAACATCTTCCGCGTCGGGATGAAGGCGCGTTCGATTCCGGACGCGAACCACGGGCTGCACAGCATCATCACGGTGACGAAGACGAACGACGACACGTCGGCCGCGTACAAGCAGCAGAACATCCGTTCGTTCGACGAGGGGTTTCACCTCGAAGACGAATCGATCCTGGATCTCGTGTCGGAATACGACGAGGACTGCACGAACCATATCCAGCCGATCTTCCCGCAGCTCGTGATCCAGCAGATCCACAACACGCTGGTCGCACGCCAGGTCCTGCCGAAGGGCCCCGACAACTTCGAGCTGATCTTCCACTTCTTCGGCTATGCGGACGACACGCCCGAGCTGCGCGCGCTGCGCATCAAGCAGGCGAACCTCGTCGGGCCGGCCGGCTATATCTCGATGGAAGACACGGAGGCGACCGAGCTCGTGCAGCGCGGCACGGTGCGCGACGCGGATGCGACGTCGGTGATCGAGATGTCGCGCGGCAATCCGGACCAGCAGGACACGGTGATCACCGAAAGCCTGATCCGCAAGTTCTGGGTCGGCTACCAGAAGCTGATGGGCTATTGAAGCGGGAGCGAGAAATGACGGAAGACATGAAGACGTGGTTCGAGATTTACATGCTCCAGAACCGCTATATCGGGCACCTCGACAACGACCGGCTCGAAGCATGGCCGACGATGTTTACCGAGGACTGCACGTACGAAATCGTGCCGAAGGAAAACGCCGATCTCGGGCTGCCGGTCGGGATCGTCCACTGCACGAACCAGCGGATGCTGCGCGACCGCGTGGTGTCGCTGCGGCACGCGAACATCTACGAAGAGCACACGTACCGGCACATGACGTCGGGCCTGACGATCGTCGCCGAACGCGACGGCGAGATCGACACCGAGAGCAACTACGTGGTCGTGCAGACGCGCAGCAACGGCGAGTCGAACGTGTACCAGGCCGGCAAGTACTACGACACGGTCGTGCGCACGCCGGACGGTCTGCGCTACAAGACCAAGCGCGTGATCTACGACACGTCGCGCGTGCAGACGCTGCTCGCCACCCCGATCTGACGAAGCAAGGAACCGACATGACCGAAGCAACGCTCGCCGAGTGGCATCCGCTCGGCGCTTACGACGAATTCACCGAAGACGAACCGGCGGCGCGTGTCGCCGGCCAGAAGCCGATCGCCGTGTTCCGGATCGGCGACGAGCTGTTCGCAATGCACGACCTCTGCACGCACGGCCATGCGCGACTGTCCGAAGGCTATGTGGAGGACGGTTGCGTCGAATGCCCGCTGCACCAGGGGCTGATCGACATCCGCACCGGTGCGCCGAAATGCGCGCCGATCGCGGAGCCGGTGAAGACCTATCCGATCCGGATCGTCGACGGGCAGGTGGAAGTCAATGTCGGCTGATCCGTTCGTGATCGTCGGCGCGGGCCACGCGGCCCGGCGCACGGCCGAAGCGCTGCGCGAGCGCGACGCCGCCGCGCGCATCGTGATGATCGGCGCGGAGCGCGAGCTGCCGTACGACCGGCCCGCGCTGTCGAAGGATGCGCTGATGAGCGACGGCGGCGAGCAGCGCGCGTTCGTGCGCGACGCGGCGTGGTACGACGCGCAGCGCGTCGAGCTGCGGCTCGGCACGCGCGTCGATGCGATCGAGCGTGACGCGCGGCGCGTGCGGCTCGACGACGGCACGACGCTGCCGTACGCGCGGCTCGTGCTCGCGACGGGTTCGCGGGTGCGCACGTTCGGCGGTGCGATCGACGCAGGCGTCGAGCCGCATTACGTTCGCACGGTCGACGATGCGCGTGCGTTGCGCGCGCAACTTGCGCCGGGCCGCCATGTCGCGGTGCTCGGCGGCGGTTTCATCGGCCTCGAGGTCGCGGCCGCGGCGCGCCAGCTCGGCTGCGACGTGACGGTGATCGATCCGGCGCCCCGGTTGCTGCAGCGTGCGTTGCCGGAAGTCGTCGGTGCGTATGCGCATCAGTTGCACGACGCGCGCGGCGTGGTGTTTCAGATGGCGACGCTGCCGCGTGCGATTCGTCGTGCGCCGGCCGGCGGTGCGATCGTCGAGACCGATCGCGGCGACGTGCAGGCCGATATCGTCGTGGTCGGCATCGGTGTCGTGCCCAACGTCGAACTTGCGCAGGCGGCCGGGCTCGACGTCGACAACGGGATACGCGTCGACGCGGGCTGTCGTACGACCGATCCCGCGATCTTCGCGGCGGGCGAGGTGACGATGCACTTCAATCCGCTGCTCGGGCGTCACGTGCGGATCGAATCGTGGCAGGTCGCCGAGAACCAGCCGGCCGTCGCGGCCGCGAACCTGCTCGGCGCCGACGAAACCTATGCCGAGCTGCCGTGGTTATGGTCCGATCAGTACGACTGCAACCTGCAGATGCTCGGGCTGTTCGGCAGCGAACGCACGACCGTCGTGCGCGGCGATCCGGCGAACGGGCCGTTCTCGGTGTTCGGGCTGGGCGACGATGGCAAGATCGTCGCGGTGGCCGCGGCGAACCTGGGGCGCGACATCGGCGCGTCGCGCCGGCTGATCGCGGCGGGGGCGGTGCCCGATCCTGTGAAGCTCGCCGATCCGGCGGTGAACCTGAAGACGTTCCTGTAGCAGCCGCACGGTCGTCCGGCCCGGCATGCGGTGACGATGCCGGCCGGCGCCGTGCGCGATCCGCCGGTTCGATCCGGTGGAGTGCCGCCCGCCCGATGGGCGTCGCAATGTTTGTCGGCGGCACCGCAACCGGTGCATATTAGCGGCATCGTTCGCCCGACCGGTTGCCCATGACGCCAGACAAAGCCCTCGAACTGAAACACAGCAAGCGCCGCGCGCTGTGGCTGCTGCTGGCCGCGGTCGCGGTGTTCGTCGCGACGATCCTGCTGCCGCGCGGCCCGTGGGTCGACGGCTTCAAGGCCGTGGCCGAAGCCGCGATGGTGGGCGCGCTGGCCGACTGGTTCGCGGTCGTCGCGCTGTTCCGCCGCGTGCCGATCCCGTTCGTGTCGCGCCATACCGAGATCATTCCGAAGAACAAGGACAAGATCGCCGACAACCTCGCGGTGTTCGTGCGCGAGAAGTTCCTCGGCCCCGATGCGCTTGCCGCGCAGATTCGCCAGCACGACCCCGCGCAGAAACTCGGTGCGTGGCTCGGCGAGCCGGCGAACACCGATGCGCTCGGCGGCTATGTGACGAAGCTGATGAGTTTCGCGCTCGACATGACCGACGACGCACGGATCCAGTCGTTCGTCCATGACGCGTTTCGCGCGGTGCTCGACCGGGTCGACCTGTCGCAATCGGCCGGCGCGATCCTCGACACGCTGACGAAGGACGGCCGCCACCAGGTGCTGCTCGACGATGCGATCGAACAGGTGGTCGACGTGCTCGACAAGGAGGAGAACCGCGAGGTGATCGCGGGCTTCATCGTCGAGTGGCTGAAGACACAGTACCCGAAGGTCGAGAAGATCATGCCGACGCAGTGGTTCGGCGAGAACGGCGCGCGGATGCTCGCGAGCGCGGTGAGCCGCGTGCTGGAAGGCGTCGCGGCGGATCCCGAGCACGAGTTGCGGCAGCGCTTCGACCGGACGGTCGTGCGCTTGACCGAGCGGTTGAAGTACGATCCCGCGTTCATCGAGAAGGGCGAGGAGATCAAGCGCTATATCCGCGACGGTGCCGCGTTCAACGAATATGCGCGCGATCTGTGGGACCAGTTGCGCGCATGGCTGAAGGCCGATCTCGCGCGCCCCGATTCGGCGCTGCACCGGCAGGCCGCGATGCTCGGCGGTTGGCTCGGTGCGCGGCTGGCGGAAAGCCCGGCATTGCGTGCGTCGCTGAACGAGCACGTCGAGAAGGCCGTGCACGAGATGGCGCCGGATTTCGCGGATTTCCTGATGCGTCACATCCGCGACACGGTGCGCAACTGGGATGCGCGCGAGATGTCGCGGCAGATCGAGCTGAACATCGGCAAGGATCTGCAGTACATCCGCATCAACGGCACGCTGGTCGGCGGACTGATCGGGCTCGGGTTGTATCTGGTGTCGCTGGCGCCGCGCTGGGCGGCCGGCTGGCTGCATTGATGCGGCCGCGGCCATCGCGCAGACGGCGCGATGGCGCGCGCCCACGCATCACGCGTGCGCTTTCGAGCCGTGCAGTTGCAGGCCGAGCGCCTTGATGACCTTCAGGATCGTGCCGAAGCTCGGGTTGCCGTCGTGCGACAGCGCCTTGTACAGCCCTTCGCGCGACAGGCCCGCATCGCGCGCGACCTGCGACATGCCGCGGGCGCGTGCGATCACGCCGAGCGCGTGCGCGATGAAGGCCGGATCGTCGCCGGCTTCCTGCAGGCAGGCTTCGAAGTAGTCGGCCATGTCGTCTTCGGTTTTCAGATGGTCGGCCGAATCCCACGGCCGGGTGGGGATCTTGTCCATCGATCACTCCATGTCGAGATGCGCAAGCATCGCGTGCGCGGCGCGGATGTCGGCCTGTTGCGTCGATTTATCGCCGCCGCAGAGCAGGATGACCCAGATCGTCCCGCGCCGGACGTAGTAGACGCGGTAGCCGGGACCATGGTCGATACGCATTTCGACGACCGGCGAGCCGACGGATTTCCAGTCGCCCGGATTGCCCATCGACAGGCGGTCGATGCGTGCCTGGATGCGGCGCTTCGCGACGCGATCCGGCAGGCCGGCAAACCATGCGTCGAAGATGTCGGTGGTCCGGATGCTGAACGTAGGCGCACTGTAGGGCATGGATTGCAGTATGTCAACCATGGTTCACAGATGTATCGGGCTATTCCGTAGTCGCTACATTAGGGCCGCCCGCTTCGTTTGCGCGCCAAATGGCCGTTTGGCCGAAGTCGAAGTTTTCCGAATCCGTCTACAATCAATCCCGTCTTTGCCGCCCGTGCGCGCTCGCCGCGCACGGGCGGGTCCGTTCGTCCTCCGGTATCCGGGGGCGCCGCCGCGCATCGCGCATCGCGCGCATGACGTGGCGGGAAGTGCCGTGGTTTGTGTCCAGTAGGTAAAGCGTCCGCGTGCCGTAGGCCGGCGCGCGTTCTGAACGCCGCGCGTCCGTAGGCCGGGCAGGCGGCATCAACCGAGAGTCCCCCATGAAAGCATCGGATCTGTTCGTGAAGGCGCTGGAAGCCGAAGGCGTCGAGTACGTGTTCGGTATTCCCGGCGAGGAAAACCTCGATCTGCTCGAATCGCTGCGGCGATCGAAAATCAAGCTCGTGCTGACCCGGCACGAGCAGGCGGCCGGCTTCATGGCCGCCACCTATGGCCGCCTGACGGGCCGCACCGGCGTGTGCCTCGCGACGCTCGGGCCAGGCGCGACGAACTTCGTGACGGCCGCCGCGTATGCGCAGCTCGGCGGCATGCCGATGCTGATGATCACCGGGCAGAAGCCGATCAAGTCCAGCAAGCAGGGCCACTTCCAGATCGTCGACGTGGTCGACATGATGCAGCCGCTCACGAAGTTCACGCGGCAGATCGTGTCGATCGGCAACATCCCGTCGGCCGTGCGCGAGGCGTTTCGCCGTGCGGAGGAAGAGCGCCCGGGCGCCGCGCACCTCGAACTGCCGGAAGACATCGCGCACGAGGAGGGCGACGGCAAGCCGATCCCGCGCAGCTACAGCCGGCGGCCGGTGGCCGAGGAGAAGGCGGTCGCGCATGCGGTCGACGCGATCCAGGCCGCGCGCCATCCGCTGCTGATGATCGGCGCGGGCGGCAACCGCAAGACCACCTGCAAGATGCTGCTCGAATTCGTCGACAAGACGGGCATCCCGTTCTTCACGACGCAGATGGGCAAGGGCGTGATCGACGAGACGCACCCGCTGTGGCTCGGTAACGCGACGCTGTCCGACGGCGATTTCGTGCACCGCGCGATCGAGCATGCAGACTGCATCATCAACGTCGGCCACGACGTGATCGAGAAGCCGCCGTTCTTCATGCGTACCGACGACAAGACCGTGATCCACGTGAACTTCCTCGGTGCGCAGGTCGACCCCGTCTACTTCCCGCAGATCGAGGTGGTCGGCGACATCGCGAATGCGGTGTGGCAGATGAAGGAGGCGCTCGCGCCGCAGCCGCACTGGGATTTCGAGCGCTTCGCGATGATCAAGGCGCATTTCGACGCCCATCTGGAGAAGGGCCAGCACGATGCACGCTTCCCGATGTACCCGGTGCGAATCGTCAACGATCTTTACAACGCAATGCCGGTCGACGGCATCGTCTGTCTCGACAACGGGATGTACAAGATCTGGTTCGCGCGTTACTGGCGCGCGCACGAGCCGAATTCGCTGCTGCTCGACAACGCGCTCGCGTCGATGGGCGCGGGGCTGCCGTCGGCGATCGCGACGAAGATCGTGCATCCGCAGCGCAAGGTGATCGCCGTGTGCGGTGACGGCGGCTTCATGATGAATTCGCAGGAGCTCGAAACGGCCGTGCGGCTGAAGCTCGACCTCGTCGTGATGATCCTGCGCGACGACGCGTTCGGCATGATCCGCTGGAAGCAGGAGAACATGAACTTCCCCGATTTCGCGATGACGCTGCAGAACCCCGATTTCGTCGCGTATGCGCAAAGCTATGGCGCGCACGGGCATCGCGTCGAATCGGCCGACGATCTCGAGCCGCTGCTGCGCGAGTGTTTCTCGTCGCCGGGCGTGCACGTGATCGACGTGCCGATCGACTACTCGGATAACGAGCGCGTGCTGAACCGCGAGATCAAGCGCCTGTCGGCGCAACTCTGAATGTCCCGTTCACAGGAAGGAGCCGTTCCATGTTGAAGGAAACCTATCCGTACTATCTCGCCAACGAAGCCGTCTACGCGAACACCGATCTGGAAGTGACGGACAAGTTCAGCGGCGAGGTCGCGACGCGCGTCGCGCTGGCCGACGCGAAGGCGATCGATGCGGCGATCGGCGCGGCGGTCGCCGCCGCGAAGCCGATGCGCGAGCTGCCGGCCTACAAGCGGCAGGCGGTGCTCGACCATTGCGTCGCGCGCTTTCGCGAGCGCTTCGACGAGCTGGCCGAGGCGCTGTGCATCGAGGCCGGCAAGCCGATCAACGATTCAAAGGGCGAAGTCACGCGGCTGATCGACACGTTCCGCGTGGCGTCCGAGGAATCGGTGCGTATCGACGGCGAAATCATCAACCTCGAGATCTCCGCGCGTGCGCAGGGCTATACGGGCTACACGAAGCGCGTGCCGGTCGGCCCGTGCTCGTTCATCTCGCCGTTCAACTTCCCGCTGAACCTCGCCGCGCACAAGGTCGCGCCCGCGCTTGCGGCCGGCTGCCCGTTCGTGCTGAAGCCCGCGAGCCGCACGCCGATCGGCGCGCTGATCATCGGCGAGGTGCTCGCGGAAACCGATTTGCCGAAGGGCGCGTTCTCGGTGCTGCCCGCGCATCGCGACGGCGCCGATCTCTTCACGACCGACGAGCGTTTCAAGCTGCTGTCGTTTACGGGCTCGCCGGCCGTCGGCTGGGCGCTGAAGGAGAAGGCCGGCAAGAAGAAAGTCGTGCTGGAGCTCGGCGGCAACGCGGCCGCGATCGTCGATGCGGACCAGTGCGACCGGCTCGACTACGTGGTCGAGCGTCTTGCGTTCGGCGCGTACTACCAGTCGGGCCAGAGCTGCATCGGCGTGCAGCGGATCCTCGTGCATGCCGACCTGTACGACGCGTTGCGCGAAAAGCTGATCGCGAAGACCCGTTCGCTGAAGATGGGCGATCCGAAGGATCCGGCGACGTTCGTTGGCCCGATGATCTCCGAATCCGAATCGCGCCGGCTGTCGGGCTGGATGGATGCGGCCGTCGCGGCGGGCGCGAAGATCGTCGCGGGCGGCAAGGTCGATGGCGCGATGTTCGAGGCGACGCTGCTGGAAAACGTCGGGCGCGAGCAGGACCTGTACCGGAAGGAGGCCTTCGGCCCCGTCGCGATCCTCGAGAAGTTCGACCGCTTCGACGACGCGCTCGCGCGCGTGAACGACAGCGACTTCGGGCTGCAGGCCGGCGTGTTTACCGATTCGCTCGCACATGCGCAACGCGCGTGGGACGAACTGGAGGTCGGCGGCGTGGTGATCAACGACGTGCCGTCGTTCCGCGTCGACAACATGCCGTACGGCGGCGTGAAGGATTCGGGCCTCGGCCGCGAAGGGATCCGCTACGCGATCGAGGACATGACCGAGCCGCGGCTGATGGTCGTGCGGCGCCGGTAGCGCGCGGGCAGGCAGCGCGGTGCCGCAACGGCACGCAGGCGGGCGATCGGGCCGGCCCGCGTGCCGTTTTTCATGGCGTCGTGCCCGCCGGGCCGGCGCCGGCTCGCACGGTGCCCGCGGCGGGCTGCCCGAACGCGCTCGACTGCGGGCCTCGCCTCGTGATGTAATCGCGCGAAACTGCCGACCGGGGTACGACGCCGGAAAGCGCGAATTCATTCTTCATGAGGTCGATTCATGTCTCCCGTCTCGGCATTCAAGCTGGTTCTGTTGTCATTCCTCGCGATCGTCGCGCTCGAATGCATCGCCAAGCGGCTGCGGCTGCCGCCCGCGGCCGCGCTGCTGATCGGCGGCATCGGCATCGCGTTCATCCCCGGCCTGCCGCCGATCGATCTCGACCCCGAACTGGTGCTGCTGGTGTTCCTGCCGCCGCTGCTGATGGACGGCGCGTACTCCTCGGTGTGGGAGGAGTTCAAGCGCAACGTCGGCGGCATCCTGCTGCTCGCGATCGGCGCGGTCGTGTTCACGACGTTCGCGGTCGGATTCGCCGTGCACTGGGTGGCGCCGTCGCTGCCGTGGGCCGCGTGCTTCGCGCTCGGCGCGATCGTGTCGCCGCCCGACGCCGTTGCAGCGAAGGCCGTGCTCGAGCGCGTCGCGCTGCCGCGCCGGCTGATGGTGCTGCTCGAAGGCGAGAGCCTGTTGAACGATGCGGCAGGCCTCGTGCTGTTCCGCTTCGCGGTCGCTGCCGCGCTGACCGGCGCGTTCAGCCTCGAGCACGCGGTCGTGCGCTTCGCGGGGCTGGGGCTCGGTGGCGTGGCGATCGGCTTTGCGGTCGGCACGCTCGTCGTGTGGTTCCTGAAGCTGCTCGACGACGACTATCTCGTGATCACCGTTGCGGTGATCGCCGGCTGGATCGCGTACATCGCGGGGGAAATGGTCGACGTGTCCGGCGTGATCGCCACCGTCACGGCCGGCATGATCATCGGCTGGCATCAGCACGAGGTGTTCTCGGCGGCCGTGCGCACGCGCGGCACCGCGTTCTGGCAGGTCATCGTGTTCCTGCTCGAAGCGATGGTGTTCGTGCTGATCGGGCTGTCGCTGCGCGGCGCGATGCACCGGCTCGGCGGCTTCGAACAGGTGCTCGGCACGATGGTGGAACCCGTGCTCGCGGTGCTGGCGGCGGTGATCGTGTCGCGCTTCGTGTGGATCTACGCGGTCGAGGCGCTGAAGTGGCCGGTGCGCGGGATCGCGCGGCGCGGCGACGCGCCCGACTGGAAGGCCGCGACGATCATGAGCTGGGCCGGGATGCGCGGCGTCGTCACGCTGGCGATCGCGTTGTCGCTGCCCGAGACGATGCCCGGCCGCGACGTGATCCTGGTCGCGTCGTTCGCGGTGATCCTCGTCACCGTGCTGCTGCAGGGCACGACGATCGGGCCGCTGATCCGGCTGTTGCGCCTGCCGCAGCGCGAAGAACGCGCGGCGCACCACCTGACCGAGCCGCAGACGTGGGCGTACGTCGAGGCGGCGCAGCTCGCGGCGATCCAGCCGCTCGTGCGCGACGAGAACGGGGTCGTGATCCATCCGCGCCTGCTCGAGCAGTACACATACCGCGCGGAATTGACCGAGCGGGCGAAGAACGAGCCCGCGTATCCGGCGGAAGTGCGCGCCGCACACTACGACGTCGTGCTGGCCGCGATCAAGGCCGGGCGCGCGGAACTGTTGCGCCTGCACCGTTCTGGCCGCATCCACGACGAGATGCTGCACGCACTCGAACGCGACCTCGACCTGCAGGAAGTGTCCGCGCAGCACGCGCGGGGGTAAGGCCGCACGCCTCCGTCATCCTGCCATCGAGCGGCCGGCGCCTGCCGGCTCGAAGCGCGTCCGGGCCGATCGCTGTCCGGCGCGCTTTTTTCTTTCGCGCGCCCGCCGATTTTGAGGGGCTTTCATCCGGCCCTTAAATGTGACGGGCAACCAGCCTTGCGGCGCATGCAAACCTTATCGCACCGGTCTCGCAAACGTTATCGTCTTTCGAATCCGGAAATGATCTGATTTAACTCTTTCCGTCTCTTTCTGCATATTTGGCAAAACTAAACCGGAAGGAGATAGATGCTGTGTTCTAATTTCATTTAGAATCAGCCGGTTATGTTTATTGAGAGAAAGGATGCGGAGGTAATGCGGCCGCTCACGGGGGGGAATCGGCGTCCGGATCCCTGCAAGGCCGTGCCGACAGGCCAAATCGGCGGAATCAGGCGGGGTTTTCAACCGCCAAAATAAGATAGCGTCCAAGTCTGATAAGCAACTCCTATGAAAGAATCGATTGGAGAATCGGCGTTTGAAACTGTATTTATGAAAGAATCGAGCGGTGATAATGCCTCGGATTGTCTTGAATCGGGGTTATCGGTCCTTCTCGTCGACGATCAACCGTTCGTCGGTGAGGTGATCCGCCGCGCGCTGCGCAGCGAACACGACATCGACCTGCACGTGTGCACCGACGCGCACCGGGCGATGGCGGTTGCGCGCGACGTGAAGCCGACTGTCATCCTGCAGGATCTCGTGATGCCGGAGATCGACGGCCTCGATCTGGTCCGCGCGTGGCGCGCGGACGCCGCCACGGCTCGCGTGCCGATCATCGTGCTGTCCGCGAAGGAGGAGCCGATCGTCAAGCGCGAGGCATTCATCGCCGGCGCGAACGACTATCTGGTGAAGCTCCCCGATGCGATGGAACTGGCCGCCCGCATCCGCTATCACTCGAATTCTTACCTGATGTCCCGGCAGCGCGACGAGGCGCTCGATTTCCTGTCGCACGACATGCGTTCACCGCAGACGTCGATCCTCGCGCTGCTCGACGTCTACCGGACCGAGCACGGCGAGATGCCGGCGATCATGGAGCGCATTGCCGGCCATGCGCGGCGCGCGCTCGCGCTTGCCGACGGCTTCATCCACCTGACCCGCGCGCAGTCCGAGCGCCGCGCGCACGAGGTGGTGAGTCTCAACGAGATCGTGCTCGATGCCGTCGACCAGCTGTGGGAAAAGGCGGCCGGGCTTGGCAGCCGGGTCGCCGCGCACGTGCCCGATACCGAATGCGTGACGATGGGCGACCGCATGATGCTGACGCGCGCGGTCGCGAACCTGATCGACAACGGGCTGAAGTACGGCCCGGCCGGCACGGACGTGCACTGCACGCTGAGCAGCGAGGACGGCGCTTGGCTGATCGGTGTCGAGGATACCGGCGCCGGGATCGCGCCGGAGCAGCGCACGGCCGCGACCGAGTCGTTCGTGCAGCTCGAATCCGCGCATGGCGCGGCGCGCGGCGGCTTCGGCCTCGGGCTCGCGTTCGTCCGCGCGACGGCCGCGCGGCATCGCGGCCAGATCCTGATGCGCAATACGGCGCGCGGCTTCATGGTCGCGCTTCGGCTGCCGGCGCAAGCGGAGCGGTGATTTCACGGCGCGGCCTGCCGGCGCCGCGCCGCCCGCAGACCCCGATGCGCTCGTGGCGCGCCGTCCGGCGCGCAGGCGGGCGCGGTTTTTTTCAACGCTGATTTATAAAGCCCATAACGAACATGGCCACCGTGACGCCCCGCGCGACCAATGAAAGCCTGCATCCGACGATCGGCGCTACCCGGCTGACGCTCGGCAATCGCATCCTGCTCAGCTTCGGCGTGCTGTTCGTGCTGATGCTGGTGACGGCCGGCGTGTCCTACGAGCGACTGCGCGCGATCAACAGCGAAGCCGTCAGCATCGAGCGCGACTCGCTGCCCGGCGTCTACCTCGCTTCGTCGCTGCGCGGTGCGGTTAACGAATCGTTCATGCTGCTGCAGCAGGCGACCTTCGTCGACACCGAGCCCGCAACCGCGCAGCGCGATCTCGCGAAGATCACCGACGCGCTGAAGGACGTCGAATCGCTGTCGGCCGATTACCAGAACGCGACGTTCCGCGACGACGACCGGCAGCGCTTCGCGGCGTTCCGCGGCGCGTACGAGCGCTACGTGCCGCTGCTGAACGAAGCCGTGCAGAAGAACCGCGTGTCGCGCGAGGAGGCTGTCGCCGCGTACGCGAAAACGCTGCCGGCGTGGACCGAGGTCGTGCGCAACGCGAACGTGCTGGTGCAGGAAAACCGCAAGTTCGCCGAGCAATCCGCGAAGCTGATCCGCGACTCCGTGCAGGACACCGAAGTCGTGCTCGCGGTTGCGGTGGCGTTCGTGCTGCTGTCCGCGGCCGGGCTCGGCTACGTGCTGTATCGATCGGTCACCGTACCGATGGCGCGGCTCGTCGAGGTGCACGACGTGATGCGCACCGGCAACCTGACGCACCGCCTCGACCTGCGCCGCCGCGACGAATTCGGCACGCTCGAGACGGGCTTCAACCGGATGGCCGACGAGCTGACCGAGCTCGTCGCACGCGCGCAGCAGTCGTCGCTGCAGGTGACGACGTCGGTCGCGGAAATCGCCGCGACGTCGCGCGAACAGCAGGCGACCGCGAACGAAACCGCGGCGACGACGACCGAGATCGGCGCGACTTCGCGCGAGATCTTCGCGACGTCGCGCGACCTGCTGCGCACGATGAACGAAGTGGCCGGCGTGGCCGAGCAGTCGGCGACGCTCGCGGGCGTGAGCCAGAGCGGGCTCACGCGGATGGGCGAGACGATGCGCAGCGTGATGGACGCGGCCGGGTCGGTGAACGCGAAGCTCGCGATCCTCAACGAGAAGGCGCTGAACATCAACCAGGTGGTCGCGACGATCACCAAGGTGGCCGACCAGACCAACCTGCTGTCGCTGAACGCGGCGATCGAGGCCGAGAAGGCCGGCGAGTACGGCCGCGGCTTCGCGGTCGTCGCGACCGAGATCCGCCGTCTTGCCGACCAGACGGCGGTGGCGACCTACGACATCGAGCAGACGGTGAAGGAAATCCAGTCGGCCGTGTCGGCGGGCGTGATGGGAATGGACAAGTTCTCCGAGGAAGTGCGCCGCGGAATGCTCGACGTGCAGCAGGTCGGCGGGCAGCTGTCGCAGATCATCGCCGAGGTGCAGACGCTCGCGCCGCGTTTCCAGATGGTCAACGAAGGCATGCAGACGCAGGCGAACGGCGCCGAGCAGATCACGCAGGCGCTGTCGCAGCTGTCGGAGGCCGCGCAGCAGACGGCCGAGTCGCTGCGCCAGTCGTCGCAGGCGATCGACGACCTGACGCTCGTCGCGAACCAGTTGCGCACCAGCGTGTCGCGCTTCAAGGTCGACGCGTGACGCGCGCCGATACGCAGAACGGCGCCCACGCGCTGTTCCTGATGTTCGCGCTCGACGGCGAGCGCTATGCGCTCGACGCGGCCGGCATCGACGAGGTGCTGCCGCTTGCGGTCACGAAGGCCGTGCCCGGCGCACCCGAATGGATCGCCGGGCTGCTGATGCGCGCCGGCCAGCCGGTGCCGGTGATCGACGTGCCGATGCTGGCGCTCGGGCGCCGCGCGCAGGTGTTGCGCTCGACGCGGCTCGTGATGGTCCGCTATCGCGCGGACGAAGCGGGCGGCGAGCGCACGATCGGGCTGATCGTCGAGCGTGCGACGCAGACGATGCGGATCGACCGCGCGGCGTTTCGGTCGAGCGGCATCTCGACCGCGCGCGCGCGCTGGCTCGGGCCCGTCGCGAATACGCCCGATGGCGTCGTGCAGCAGGTATCGGTGTCCGGCCTGATCGACGACATAGCGCGCCTGTATCTGTTCGACGGCCTGCCGGGCCACGGGGGAGAGTCCGCATGAAAGAGTCCGAATCGCGATTTCGCGGCTGGCTGCTGCGCGAGACCGGCATCGACCCCGATTCGCTCGGTAACGATTTCCTGACCCGCGCGTTGACGGAACGCGTGAATGCGCTGCAGGCGGACGGCGAGCGCCTGCCGTCGGCGGCGCGGCCGCCCGTGACGCAGGACGCGCTCGACGCCTACTGGCAGCAGCTCAACGCGTCGGCCGACGAGCGGCGTGCGCTGATCGAGCTGTTCGTCGTGCCCGAGACCTGGTTCTTCCGCGACCGCGAGGCCTTCGCGACGCTCGCGCGGCTCGCGGCCGAACGGCTCGCCGCGCTGCCCGGCCGGGTGATCCGCGTGCTGAGCGCACCGTGCTCGACGGGCGAGGAGCCGTATTCCGCGGCGATGGCGCTGTTCGACGCGGGGCTCGACCCGGCCAGCTTCACGATCGACGCGATCGACCTCAGCGCGCGCGCGATCGAGCAGGCTCGGCTCGGCTGCTACGGGCGCAATGCGTTCCGCGGCACCGCGACGGAGTTTCGCGCGCGGCACTTCACGCCGACCCGCGACGGCTGGCTGCTCGACGAGCGCGTGCGCGCGTGCGTGCAGTTCAGTCAGGCGAACCTCGTCGAACCGGCCACGGATACGGGCATTCGCTACGATTTCGTGTTCTGCCGCAACGTGCTGATCTACTTCGATCGCGACGCGCAGGATCGCGTGATCCGCTCGCTCGACGAGCGCCTGGCCGACGACGGCATGCTGTTCGTCGGGCCGGCCGAAACGGGTGTCGCGATGCGGCACGGGATGCGCTCGGCGCGCGTGCCGCTGGCCTTCGCGTTTCATCGCGAGCCCGCGGGCGCGGCGCCCGACGTATTCGCGGCCCGGCCGGCGGCGCCGCTGTCGGCGCCAGCGCCGTATCGGCGCGCGGAGCGCTTCACGGTGGCTCCGCTCGCGGCGACGCGCTCGGTGCTGGCGGTCGCACCGCCGGCCTGGCCCGGCGACACGCGTCAGCCGGTCGCGGCGCCGTCGGCCATGCGCGCGGCCGCGTTCGACGCACGGGGCGGCCTGCCGGTGACGGCGGCCGAACCGGCCGCGTCGCTCGCCCCGGCTGCCGAAAGCGCCGCGCCGACGCTGGAAGATGCGCAGGCGCTGGCGAATGCCGGCGCGTTCGACGAGGCCGAGCGCGTGCTCGCGCAGTTCTCGGCGCGCGTCGGGCCGCATGCCGATGCGTTCTACCTGAACGGGCTGATCGCGGATGCGCGCGGACGCGCCGCGGAAGCCGGCGACTTCTACCGGAAGGCGCTGTACCTGAGGCCCACGCACCACGAAGCGCTGACCCATCTCGCGACGCTGCTCGACGTCGGCGGCGATCGCGCGGGCGCGCAATGGCTGCTCGAGCGCGCACGGCGCTCGGCCGGCTGACAAGACTACGGGTTGGGGACCGACACCGCGATGACCAGAGGAATTCATGAACCGCGCCGCCGCTGCCATTGACGAGACGACGATCGACATCGACGATTGCTGGAACCGGATCGGCACGCGCGGCGACCGCACCTGCGAGCGGCTGAACGACTGCCTGCGCTGCCTGAACTGCCCGGTGTACGCGTATCACGCGGCGAAGCTGCTCGAGCGTCCGCTCGACGGGGCCGAGATGGCCGACACCACGCGCCGGATGAGCGCACCCGGCGCGCCGCACGTGCACGACGCCGATGCCGATACGCATCACGCGGCGCTGGCATTCCGCGTGGCCGACGAATGGCTCGCGCTGCCGATCGGCGTGCTGCGCGAGATCGCCGGCACGCGGCCGATCCATTCGCTGCCGCATCGCCGCAATTCGGCCGTGCGCGGCGTGGTCAACATCCGCGGCACGCTGCGCATCGCGATCTCGATCGGCGCGCTGCTCGGCCTCGGCGCCGGCAAGGGCGGCAGCGGCGGTGACGATGGCCGCTTCACGCGGTTGCTGGTGGCTGCACACCAGGGCGAGCCGGTCGTGTTTCCGGTCGACGAAGTCGAGGGCGTGCTGCGCTTCGGCGCCTCCGACTGGGTGCCCGTTCCGGCGACGGTCGGGCGCGCGAGCGCCGGCCTGTCGCGCGGCGTGCTGTCGTGGCGCGGCAAGTCGGTGGGCCTGCTCGACGACGACCGCCTGTTCGACGCAGTCACACGGAGCATGCGATGAGCGGCGATGACGATCTGAGCCACCTGTCGCTGCTCGAGCTGTATCGCGAGGAGACGCGCACGCAGACCCAGGCGCTGTCGGAGCGGCTGCTCGCGCTCGAATCGGGCGAACCCGATTCCGTCGCGCTCGAGGCATGCATGCGCGCCGCGCATTCGCTGAAGGGCGCCGCGCGCATCGTCGGCGTGCCGCTCGGCGTCGAGATCGCGGGGCGGATGGAAGAGTGCTTCGTCGCCGCGCAGGCCGGCACGATCGCACTGACGGCCACGCACGTCGACGTGCTGCTGGCGGGCGTCGATCTGCTGGTGCGCGTCGGCGATCCGCAGGGGCAACCCGTGACGCAGACGGAGATCGACGTGTTCGCGGCGGCGCTGACCGGCGCCGATGGCGCGCAGACGATGCAGGCGCCGTCCGCCGTCCCGCCGCCGGTGCCGCCGTCGGTCGTGCCGTATCGCGAGCACGACGGCGCCGCGAACGAGCCCGTCGGGGCCAGCGCCGCGGTGCCGCCGCTCGCCGTGTCGGCCCCGGTGCCCGATCCGGCCCAGGCCGGCCGCGTGGCCGGCGCCGGCGCGATGCGCCGCGTGCGTGCGGATACGCTGAACCGGCTGCTGAGCCTGTCGGGCGAGTCGCTGGTCGAATCGCGCTGGCTCAAGCCGTTCGCCGAATCGATGCTGCGCGTGAAGCGTGCACAGCGCGACGCGGCCCGGTCGCTCGATTTGATGTACGAACAATTCGCCGACGATCTCGACGCGGGCATGCTCGCGTCGATGAACGAAGTGCGGCACATGCTCAACGACCTGCAGCGTTCGCTCGCCGAGCGCATGGACGAATTCGACCGCTTCGAGCGGCGCAGCACGCATATCGCCGAGCAGCTTTACGACGAAGCGTTGCAGTGCCGGATGCGGCCGTTCGGCGACGCGACGCGCGCGTACCCGCGCATCGTCCGCGATCTTGCGCGCTCGCTCGGCAAGCAGGTGCGTTTCTCGATCGTCGGCGAGGGCACGCAGGTCGACCGCGACATCCTCGATCTGCTCGACGCGCCGCTCGGCCACCTGCTGCGCAACGCGATCGATCACGGCGTCGATTCGCCGGACGCACGGCGTGCGCGCGGCAAGCCGGCCGAGGCGAGCGTGACGCTGGAGGCGCGTCACAGCGCCGGCTCGCTGCTCGTCAGCGTGATCGACGACGGTCCGGGCGTCGACATGGACGCGCTGCGCGCGGCCGTCGTGCGCCAGCGCTTGACCGACGACGAGACGGCCGCGCGGCTGTCCGATCCGGAGTTGCTCGAATTCCTGCTGCTGCCGGGTTTCTCGATGCGCGATGCGGTGACCGACGTGTCGGGCCGCGGCGTCGGCCTCGACGCGGTGCAGGAGATGGTGCGCGGCGTGCGCGGCGCGGTGCGGATCTTCAACGAGCCGGGCGCGGGCATGCGCTTCGTGCTGCAGTTGCCGCTCACGCTGTCGGTGATCCGCAGCCTGCTCGTCGAAGTGGGCGGCGAACCGTATGCGTTCCCGCTCGCGCACGTGCGCCGCACGCTCGAACTCGCGCACGACGATATCGACGTGCTCGAAGGGCAGCCGCATTTCCCGTTCGACGGCCGGCGCGCGGGCCTCGTCGCTGCGCACCAGTTGCTCGACGCGGGCGAGCCCGACGTCGCGCGCACGAGCACGGCGGTCGTGGTGGTCGGCGGGGAGCCCGAGTTGTACGGCGTCGCGGTCGACCGCTTCCTCGGCGAGCGGATGCTCGTCGTGCAGCCGCTCGACAGCCGCCTGCACAAGATCCAGAACATCGCGGCCGGCGCGCTGCTCGAGAACGGCGACCCGGTGCTGATCGTCGACGTCGAGGACCTGATCCGCTCGGTCGACAAGCTCGTGCGCGGCGGGCAGCTCGCGCGGCTCACGCGTGATCCGCAACTCGCGCTCGCCGACCGGCGCCGCCGCGTGCTCGTCGTCGACGATTCGCTGACGGTGCGCGAACTCGAACGCAAGCTGCTGGAAAAGCGCGGCTACGACGTGACGGTGGCGGTCGACGGGATGGAAGGCTGGAACGCGGTGCGCAGCGAAGGGTTCGATCTGGTCGTCACGGACGTCGACATGCCGCGCATGGACGGCATCGAGCTCGTCACGTTGATCAAGAGCGATCCGATGCTCAAGCGCTTGCCGGTGATGATCGTGTCGTACAAGGATCGCGACGAGGATCGCCGTCGCGGCCTCGATGCGGGCGCCGACTACTACCTCGCGAAGAGCAGCTTCCACGACGAGGCGTTGCTCGACGCCGTGCACGACCTGATCGGGGACGCGCGCGGATGAACATCGGCATCGTCAACGACTTGCCGCTCGCCGTGGAGGCGCTGCGCCGCGTGCTCGCGCTGCGCGCGGACCATCGCGTGCTGTGGGTCGCAACCGACGGCGACGAGGCGGTGGATTTCTGCGTCGCGCATCCGCCCGATCTCGTGTTGATGGACCTCGTGATGCCGAAGGTCGACGGCGTGGCCGCGACACGCCGGATCATGGCGCGCTCGCCGTGCGCGATCCTGATCGTGACGGCGAGCGTCAGCGCGAACACGTCGTCGGTGTACGAAGCGATGGGCGCCGGCGCGCTCGATGCGGTCGACACGCCGACGCTCGCGCTCGGGCTGTCGACCGATGCGTCGCCGCAGGCGCTGCTCGCGAAGATCGACCAGATCGGCCGCCTGCTCGAAAGCCGGACCGCGGCGCTCGTGCCGCCGGGGCCGGCGCCCGAGCGTGGCCAGCCGACGCTCGTCGCGATCGGCGCGTCGGCGGGCGGGCCGACCGCGCTGACCGCATTGCTGCGTGCGCTGCCGGCCGACTTTCCGGCGGCAATCGTGATCGTCCAGCATGTCGACCAGGCGTTCGCGCTCGGGATGGCCGAGTGGCTCGACGGGTATACGCGGTTGCCGGTGCGCGTCGCGCGGCAGGGCAGCGTGCCGCAGGCCGGCGAGGTGCTGCTCGCGGCGACCAACGATCACCTGTACCTGTCGCCGCGCGGCGTGCTCGGCTATACGCGGCATCCGGTCGAGACGCCGTACCGGCCGTCGATCGATGTGTTCTTCAACAGCGTCGCGGATGGCTGGCAGGGCGAAGCGTTCGGCGTGCTGCTGACGGGCATGGGGCGCGACGGCGCGCTCGGCCTGAAGGCGATGCGCGCGAAGGGCTGCTACACGATCGCGCAGGACGAGGCGACCAGCGCCGTCTACGGGATGCCGAAGGCGGCCGCGGCGATCGGCGCGGCGTCGGCAATCCTGCCGCTCGAGCGGATCGCGCCTCAGCTGGTCTCGCGCATCACGCGGCCGCTGCGCGACTGACGGCGCCCGAGGGGCGCTGCGATGCCGCGTCGTTCCGGGGCGCCGGCGGCCGCATTGCGGGCGGCGCGGGGCGTCGCGTACAATGGCGGCCAGCGGAGATGGCATGCCTCCCTGCGGTCGTATTCGGCGCGTTGCGCACGGTGCGGCCCTCAACCGCCGGTTAGCCCGGCTGATGATGCCTGCGTGTTCCTGGGTCGTCAGGAGGTCGCAGGCCGTCCATGCGGTATTCTGCCGCCCAGGTTTTGATGTTCCGTCGAATCTGGAAATCATGTTTTTCACGACTTCTGCCGATCTTCTCGCGACCGCGCGCTACGTGTGCCGCTGGCTCGCGCTCTCGGCCCTGCTTGGCACGCTGGCCGGCACGGCTTCCGCCCTGTTCCTGATCGCGCTCGACTGGGCGACCGGCACGCGCGTGGCGCACCCGTGGCTGCTGTGGGGGCTGCCGGCCGCCGGTTTTGCGACCGGCTGGATCTACCATCGCTTCGGCCAGTCCGTCGCGCGCGGCAACAACCTGCTGATCGACGAGATTCACGACCCGAAGGCGCTCGTGCCGAAGCGGATGGCGCCGCTCGTGCTCGTCGCGACCGTCGTCACGCACCTGTTCGGCGGCTCGGCCGGCCGCGAGGGCACCGCCGTGCAGATGGGCGGCGCGCTCGCCGATCGCGTCACGCACGTGTTTCGTCTCGATCGCGACCATCGCCGCGTGCTGCTGATGGGGGGCATCGCGGCCGGCTTCGCATCGGTGTTCGGCACGCCGCTCGCCGGCGCCGTGTTCGGGCTCGAAGTGCTCGCGATCGGGCGCGTGCGCTACGACGCGCTGCTGACCTGCGTCGCATCGGCGATCGTCGCGGACGTCGTATGTCGCGCGTGGGGCGTGCATCACACGGCCTATGCGATTCCGTTCGTGCCGGCCGTGTCGGCGACGGGGCTGGCCGTGACGGTCGTCGCGGGCATGGCGTTCGGCGTGGTCGGGCGGCTGTTCGCGTTTGCGACGCATGCGCTGACCGCGTGGTTCAGGCGCGTCGTCCGCTATGCGCCGCTGCAGCCGGTGCTCGGCGGCCTGCTGGTCGCCGCGGCCGCCACCGCGTGGAACGTGCCGCAATATCTCGGCCTCGGCATCCCGACGATCGAGGCCGCGTTTCATGGCCCGCTGCCGCTCTACGATTTCGCGGGCAAGTTCGCGTTCACCGTGGTCACCCTCGCGTCGGGGTTCAAGGGCGGTGAAGTGACGCCGCTGTTCTACATCGGCGCGACGCTCGGCAACGCACTCGGCCAGGTGCTGGCGCTGCCGATGCCCGTGCTGGCGGGGCTCGGCTTCGTCGCGGTGTTCGCCGGCGCGGCCAACACGCCGATCGCGTCGACGATCATGGCGATCGAACTGTTCGGCGCGGATATCGGCGTGTATGCGATCGTCGCGTGTGTCGTCGCGTATCTGTTCTCGGGGCACGCGGGCATTTATCGCGCGCAGCGCGTGGCGGTGGGGAAGGGCGCGCAGGCGGAAGCGGAGTGAGGCGGGCGCGGAAGCCGGATTCGTCGCGGCGCCTCCGGGAACGCGATGCATGCGATGTCGAAGGGGGGGCGTGTTGTTGCCGGTACATCTGATCGGGCCGGGCGGTGCCGGCAAGACCACAGTGGGGGCGATTGTCGCGGCACATCTGAACTGGCGGTTCGTCGACGTGGATCAATGCTTCCTGGCCGCGCATGGGAACATCGCCGATTTCATCCGGCGCCGCGGCTATGCCGAGTACGCGTCGCACAACGTCCGGCTGTACGAGCGGCTCAAGCACGACATGTCGGCGCACACGATCTGCGCGGTTTCGTCCGGTTTCATGCTGTATCCGGCCGATGTCGCGCCGGCCTATCCGGCGCTTCGCCGCGGCATCGAGGAGGACGGATTCACCGCGCTCCTGTTGCCGTCGTTCGATCTCGAACGCTGCGCGAAACTCGTCGTGGGCCGGCAAATGTCCCGGCCGTATCTGAATGCGAATGAAGCCGACGAGATGCGCAAGATCCGCGCTCGGTTCCCCGCGTTCATGCGCCTGAACTGCAAACGGTTTGCGAGCGACGGACCGCCCGAACACGTGGCGGCCGACATCGAACGTTTTATCGTGGCGTCGATGCCATCGAGTGAACGCGGTCCGTATCCGGCGGCGGGCGATCGCCCGACGCATCCATGCGGTACCCAAGGCGACGGAAGCCGGGAGAACCTCCGATGACGCTGGAAGACTTTCTGATCGAAGCGCGGCGCCTTGCCAGGCCATGCCATCAATACCGCTTCGCGCAAGACGGCGAACCCGTCACCGGCTACTGGCATGGCGTCGAGGCAGGCGCGTTGTGCCTTTCCGTCGAGCGCGACGGCACATGGCTGAACGTGTATCTCGACGAGGACGGGATATCAGGCCGCGTGGAAACCGCCGTGCGGCCGGCCCAGTCCGAACACCCGCTGTACCGATCCGAAGCAACGTCGCTTCCGCCGATCGACGCTGTGTTCCGCTTCGGTTCCGCCGCGATCGAAGCGTATCTCGGCGCGCATGGCTGGCAACGGGACTGGGGATTCAACAGCAACTTCAAGGGCGTCGCGGCGCACGACTATGCGCGCGCATGGATGGCGCAATGTCCGCTCTACACGGGTGGGGTGGTCGCCGTCGCGGGCGGGTGGAACATGCCCTGGCCCGACGACGACGAGCCGATCGACCTTGACCTTGTCCTCTGGACGTTCGAGGAGGCGGAGCCGTGGGTCGAGGTGTTTTTTGACGGCAGCCGGTACGCGGTGATCCAGCGGATCACCTAGCGCGCCGGTATCCGTTACTGCTTCGGCAGCCGCGCGACGTGCCGCGCCAGCAGTTCCTCGATGTCGATGCCTTTTTCCGCCAGCAATGCGGTGACGACGCCGTTCATTTCGCCGAGCGTTTCCTTGACCGATTCCCGGATCGTGTCGACGACCACCTGCGTGCTGCGCTCGATCTCGATGTTGACCGTGTCGTTGACGCCCTTCGCATCGAAAGTCGTCGCGCGTCGCGTTTCGGGAATCAGCCAGACATCGAACCAGCCCTCGTCGCGGTTGACGTCGGACACCGTCAGGCTGCAGCCGTTGATCGCGATATACCCCTTCGCGAACACATACCGCTTGAATGCGTCCGGCACGCCGATGCGCACCATCCGGTTATGTTCGGACGACGCGATGTGCCGGATCGTCCCCGTGAAGTCGACATGGCCCGACAGCGGATGCCCGCCGATCTCCGCGCCGTCCTTCGCGGCCCGCTCCACGTTGACGCGGCCGCCCGTCGCGAGATCGGCCAGCGTGGTGATCCGCAGGCTCGGCAGCATCACGTCGAAGTCGATCAGCGCCGGCGAATGGATGGTCGTCACCGTCAGGCAGACGCCGTCGACCGAGACGCTGGCGCCGATCTCGATGTCGTCGGTAAACCGCTCCGGGAATTCGATGCTGAAGGTTCTCAGTTCCCCGTGATCGGCGATGGCCTTGATGGTGGCAACGCCCTGGACAATTCCTGTAAACATGGTCGATCCCTAGTCGCACATTTCCTGGTCGACATGATAAGGGATCCCGGAAGCGGCGGCCTTGCGGCGCGTGGCGTCGGGGTAGCCGGCCCGATTCGCGGGCGCAAAAAAAGGCCGTGCACCTGGCACGGCCTCGATCCGGATCCGATTGTCGACGTGCGCCGGCGGTGATGACCGCACCGCCGGCGCACGTTGCGACACGCTGGCGTCACGCCTCGGCCGGCTCGCCGAGCGGCCCGGCGGCGTCTTCCGCCGTGCGTCGCGGCGAATCGGCGAGCCCCTTCGCAAGCTCCAGCGCCTGCCGCTCGAACAGCCGGCGGTAGATGCCGCCGTCGATGCGGATCAGCGCGTCGTGGCTGCCTTCCTCGATCACCTTGCCGCGATCGAGCACCAGCAGCCGGTCGAGCGCACGCACGGTCGACAGCCGGTGCGCGACCACGAGCGTCGTGCGGCCGACCATCAGCCGCTCCATCGCCTGCTGGATCAGCAGCTCGCTTTCGCTGTCGAGGCTCGACGTGGCTTCGTCGAGGATCAGGATCGGCGCATCGGCGAGAAACGCGCGTGCGATCGCGACCCGCTGGCGTTCACCGCCCGACAGCTTGATCCCGCGTTCGCCAACGAGCGTGTCATAGCCGTCCGGCAGCGTGGCGATGAAGTCGTGCGCGCTGGCCAGCCGCGCGGCGCGCTCGATGTCGGCCCGGCTCGCGTCGGGGCGCGCATACGCGATGTTCTCCGCGAGCGTGCGGTGGAACAGCACGGGCTCCTGCTGGACGATCGCGATCTGGCTGCGCAGCGAATCCTGCCGCACCCGCGCGATGTCCTGGCCGTCGATCGTGATGCGGCCGCCCGACACGTCGTACAGGCGCTGGATCAGCTTGATGAACGACGTCTTGCCCGACCCCGAATGGCCGACGAGGCCGACGCGCTCGCCCGGCGCGATCCGCATCGAGAAATCGTCGTACAGCGGCACCGGATGGTTGTCGTAGCGGAACGTCACGTGCTCGAAGCGGATCTCGCCTTGCCCGATCCGGATCGCCGGCGCGCCGGGACGATCGTCGATGCCGAGCGGCTGGCGTTCGAGCGCGACGAGTTCTTCCATGTCGTTCACCGAGCGTTGCAGGTTGCGGATGTGCATGCCGACGTCGCGCAGGTAGCCCTGCAGCATGAAGAACATCGTCAGCGCGAACGCGATGTCGCCGACGCTCGCCTCGTCGTTCGCCCACAGCCGCAGCGCGACGCCGATCATCGCGGCCTGCATCGCAACGAGCATCGCGCCCTGCAACCCGCCGTTGAGCGTGCCGCGCACCCACGTGCGGCGCGTGCGTTGCCGCCACTTGCCGATCACGCGCGCGAGCCGCGCTTCCTCGCGCGTTTCCGCGCCGAACGCCTTGACGACCGCGTTGCAGCTCACGGCGTCGGCGAGCACGCCGCCCATGCGCGTATCCCACAGGTTGCCGAGCCGCGCGGCCGGCGCGACGATGCCGAGCGACACCGCCACCGTCACCGTGATGTACAGCAGCGAACCCGCGCCGACGACGAGCCCCATCACGGGCCAGTGCGTGCCGAGCAGCACGGTGGCGCCGACGAGCATCGTGACCGACGGAAGCAGCGCGATCAGCACGGTGTCGTTCAGCAGGTCGAGCGCCCAGATCCCGCGCGTGATCTTGCGCACGGTCGAGCCCGCGAAGCTGTTCGCGTGCCAGTCGGTCGAGAAGCGCTGCACGCGATGGAACGACGCGGCCGCGATCTCGCTCATCATCTTCAGGGTGAGCGTGATGATGTTCAGGTAGACGCCTTGCCGCAGCACCGTCGCGCCGAGGCCGAGCGCGGCGAGCGTGCCGAACGCGACGAGGGCCGCATGCCATGCGGCGGCGCGGTCGGTCAGGCCGGTCGACAGCGCGTCGACGAGACGGCCGGCGAACAGCGGCGTGAGCACGTCGGCGAGCGCGGCGAGCAGCGCGAGGCTCGCGACCGTGGCGGTGCGGGCCGGCTGCTTGCGCCAGTAACGGAAGGTGAAGCCGAAGACGGCCTGGAATGCCTGGCCGCCCAGATGGGAGGTTTTTCTGGTCATTGTTCGTTGCCCGGCGCATCGCGCGACGGGACTTTCCGGTTCGGAGAACATCGAAAACGCAACAGCCGGGCCGCGCGGAAACCGTGCGGCGAAACGAAACGGGCTGTCGGGAAACGGCGCGGCTGACGGGTTAGCGGAAAACTCGGGAGCCGGCGCGGACGGCGGGCTGGATCAGCTGCGCCGTGGTGGGACCGCGTTCGGGAAGGTTGCTGGCATTCGGAACATCTGCACCTCCCCTGAAGTGAACGGTTGAAAGGACGCCGAAAAGACGTAGGAAGATTCTAGCAGCAGTGCCGTGCGCGCCGCAACGTCCGATGAATGCGGCGTTGCAGCGTCGATACGGTTAGTATTCGGCTTTTGGGCCCTTCTTTTGCGGGCCTTCCACAGTGCGGCAGCGCAAGGGCCGGCACGCGCATCGATTACACTTCAGCGTCTGCGGCGCAAGACGCCGCGGCCCTCGCAGATTCACCACGATACATTCCTGAGGAAACGATGAGCGACGTTCAGCAAGGCATCCTGACCCCGATCGATACGGCGGCCCGATACCTCACTTTCACGATTTCGAATGACGGCAATGTGGCGGCGGCGCTGGCCGCGCTGCGCGAGATCGTCGACGGACGCGACACGGTGGTCGGGTTCGGGCATGCGCTGGCGGCGCATCTCGGGCACCCGGTGCCGGGCCTGACCGAATTCCCGGCGTTCACGGTGAAGGACCGCACGCTGCCGGCGACGCCGGCCGACGTGTGGGTCTGGCTGCGCGGCGACGACCGCGGCGAGATCGTGCTGCGCACGCGGGCGATCGAACGCGCGCTGGCGCCGGCGTTTGCGTTGCAGGATGCGGTCGACGGTTTCCGCTATTCGAACGATCGCGACCTGTCCGGCTACGAGGACGGCACCGAGAACCCGGAAGGCGACGACGCGGTGGCCGCGGCGATCGTGACGGGGCAGGGCGCGGGGCTCGACGGTGCGAGCTTCGTCGCGGTCCAGCAATGGCTGCACGACTTCGACCAGATGGAGCGCATTCCGTCGGGCGACATGGACAACATCATCGGGCGCCGCCGCTCGGACAACGAAGAACTCGACGATGCACCCGAGTTCGCGCACGTGAAGCGCACCGCGCAGGAAAGCTTCGAGCCCGAGGCGTTCATGCTGCGCCGTTCGTCGCCGTGGTCGGACGCGCGTCGCGCGGGCCTCTACTTCGTGGCGTTCGGCTGCTCGTTCCGCGCGTTCGACGTACAGATGCGCCGGATGAGCGGCGCGGATGACGGGATCGTCGACGGCCTGTTCCGCTTCACGCGACCGCTGACGGGCGCGTATTTCTGGTGCCCGCCGATGAAGGGCGGCAAGCTCGACCTGTCCGCGCTCGGACTGTAAGCGCCTGACGGTATCGACGCAACGGGGGCCGCGCATCGTGCGCGGCCCCCGTTTCTTTTGGCGCGGCGGTCGTGCGCTGCGTGCGTCGTGTGTCAGTTCAACGTCGTGTCGATCCGTGTGCCACGTTTGATGAACTGCGTGACCGGCGTTTTCTCGCAGATTTCGGCGAGGCGCCGGCGTTGCGCTTCATCGAGCGGACCGTCGAGCGTCACGACGCGGCGCACGTACTGCGTGCCGTCGCGATCGGCATGAAGCTCGGCGCGCACGTCGATGCGCGTGGCCGGCCACGTCTTGCGCTGCATATACATGCGCAGCGTCGCGGCCGTGCATTGCGCGAGGCCGGCCAGCACGAACGCGTACGGCGCCGGCCCGCGATCCTGGCCGCCTTCGCGTGGCGCTTCGTCGCCGGTCAATGCGTGCGTGCCGGCCTGCAGCCGGACGACGTAGTCGGGCGCATCGGCGTCGAGGACGGCGGCGGCATGGATCAGCGACATGGCAAGTCTCCGGTCGGCGGGAAGCGGGAAGCGAGCGCCGCCTGGCGGCGCGCAGCCGCCAGCATACCGCCCCGATCGCGACGGCGTGCGCCGCGCGGCTATGCGTCGGTCACGCCGGCGCTGCTGCGCACGAGCGCGGCGATACGTTCGCGCACCCACTGGTGCGCCCGATCGGCGTCGCGCGATTCGTGCCAGTACGCGAGGAGCGGGAACGGCTTGAGCCGCAACGGCAGCGGCCGCACGACGATCGGCAGCATCGCGGCCATCCGCAACGCATAGGTGTGCGGCAGCGTGACCAGCAGGTTGCCGGTCGCGGCGATCTGGCAGGCGGCGAAATAGTGCTGGCAGGTGAGCCGGATATCGCGGAAACGGCCGTCGTTGCCGAGCAGCACGTCGAGCGATTGCGGCTCGCCGAGCGACGACAC
Organism: Burkholderia sp. BCC0405; assembly: GCF_902833075.1. Classification (NCBI taxonomy): domain Bacteria; kingdom Pseudomonadati; phylum Pseudomonadota; class Betaproteobacteria; order Burkholderiales; family Burkholderiaceae; genus Burkholderia; species Burkholderia sp. BCC0405. The sequence continues at coordinate 14,554 of NZ_CADFEO010000024.1, read as the reverse complement.
CGCGACATGCTGCGCCGCGAAATAGTCGCCGCGCCGCAGCGGGTCGCGCGCGAGCGGATGATCGCCGCGCAGCGCGACGACGAGCGAATCGTCGAGCAGGTGCTCGGTGGCGATGCGCGGGCCGGTCGGCACGCGGCGATCGACGGCGAGATCGAGATTGCCCGATGCGAGTTCGCGCTCGATGTCGGCCACCGCGATGCGGCGGCTCACGAGCCGCAGGCCCGGCGCTTCGTCGGCGAACGCGGCGACGATCCGCGGCAGCGCGATCGATTCGAGCACGTCGCGAATGCCTACCGCGATGCTCAGGTCGAGCGTCGCGGGATCGAATGCGGACGATGCGCGCGCGGTGCCTTGCAGGCCCTTCAGGTGCAACTGCACGTCCGCGATGATCGAACGCGTGCGCTCGGTCGCCACGACGCGGTTGCCCTGCCGCACGAACAGCGGATCGTCGAAATGCGCGCGCAGCCGGTTGAGCGCATGCGTGACGGCTGGCTGCGTGAGATGCAGCGCGCGGGCGGCTGCGCCGATGCCGCCATGCACGTAGACGGCGTCGAGCACGCGAAACAGGTTCAGGTCGAGACGGTGATCGGCGGGCACGGGGCGCGGGCGGCGTAGTGAATGGTGGACCGATTCTAAGGGATGCGCAGGCAACGGCTACGCGGGCTTCTACGTGGGCGTTCCTGCGTGGCGATCGATGGCACCGAATACGAGTGGATATCGTTTGCGTCGATATTGGGTTGTGTATTTATCCGGATACCTGACGCAATAAGTCGTAATGAAATGCACGAATTGCGACGCACGCAATCGCAATAATTGGCGATATCGGCCCGGGCAATGCAGCGCAGGCCCGCCAGTAACCCCTGGCAGCCTGTAGTAATCCGCCATCATGCTGTCCGCGTCGGCCATTTCGTGCCAAAGGCGCGACCCGTTCGGCTAAGATGCCGTCGCTTCATATTTCGGGATAGCCGTCCTGTCGCACGCATTTAAACCAAATATAAGCCTGACAGTTCGACGGTATTAGAAGAAGTCGAACAAGTCGGGGGCTTGGCCAGTGAATGCAGCAGATCAGAGATGGGTCGTTATTTATTTGAGTACGGGATTTTCGTTGGCCCAGGCCGCGCGTCTTGGCGAGGCTTTCAACCTGGCGAATCGCCTGAACGCACACAGTGCTGACTACCAGCTGAAGTACGTATCCGAAAGCGGGGGGCTGTTGCAGTCGTCCTCCGGCGTGAGCATCGCGGCCGATCCGCTCGGTGACGAGCACGGCCGCCGCGCACTCGCGTTCTTTCATCTTCACGGTGACCGCGCGGCCGTCAACTGGGACGACGCATTGCAGCGTCGCCTCACCGACATTCGCCGTCATGCGCGCTGGATCGTCGACGGGATGGATCTGCCCACGCTCGCGGCGATGCGGCGTCCGTCGGCGGCGATCGAAGGGCGGCCCGGCCGGGGCGGGCGACGGGTCGCCGCGACGGTCGAGTTGGAGGCCGGCGAAACGGACGTGTTTGCCGCCGTGCTCGACATGTTCCGCGCCGACCTTGGCGACGGCGCCGCGCAAGAGATCGCCAGCAACATGCTGCGGCCGGTCGAGCAACGCTATCCGCAGTCGATGTGGGCCTTTCGCGAGCTGAGCGCGAGCCCGTCGATCCGGATGTCGGCGCAGCGGCTGCGCGCGCAGAGCGTGAACCGCATCTCGATCGCGAATGCCGCCCAGGCTGCCGCGATGAGCGAGCGCAACTTCCTGCGGCGCTTCAAGAAGGAAATCGGCGTGACGCCGACCGAGTTCGTCCAGCACGTGCGGCTCGAGCGCGCCTGCCACATGCTGGTCCACACGACGCTGCCGGCCGACAAAGTCGCGCGTCGTACCGGGTTCGGCAGCGGCGAGCGGCTCGCGAAGCTGTTTCGCCAGCGCATGCTGATGTCGCCGACCGAGTTTCGCGTCGCCGAGCGCGAAAGGATCCTCACCCGCGGCGCGACGCCGGCCGATGCGGGCGGGGGGCGCTGCGATGGCGCCGGGGGGCGTTGCGCCGCGTGCGAGGCCGCGCGGGAGAAAACCGGGCGGATACCCGTAGAATCGTCCTGTCGCGATCTCGATCCCCGGTTTCCATGTCCGTCCTCCCCACTACCGCCACCGCCCCTTTCTGCCCGTCGGAAGTAAAGGGCAGCATCACGATCGATGCCGGCGCGCCGCGCTGGCAGAAGCTCAAGCGCTTCTTCGGCCCCGGCCTGCTGGTCGCGATCGGGTACATGGATCCCGGCAACTGGGCGACCGACATCCAGGCCGGCTCGCAGTTCGGCTATTCGCTGCTGTGGGTGGTCGCGTTCTCGAGCCTCGCGGCGATCTTCCTGCAGATGCTCGCGGCGCGGCTCGGCCTCGTCGCCGGCAGGGATCTCGCGCAGGCCAGCTACGACCGCTACGGCCGGTTCGGCCGCATCGTGCAGTGGGTGACCGCCGAAGTGTCGATCATCGCGTGCGACATCGCGGAAGTCCTCGGCTGCGCGCTCGCGTTCAAGCTGCTGCTCGGCGTGCCGCTCGCATGGGGGATCGTGCTGACCGCGCTCGACACGGTGATCGTGCTCGGCCTGCAGGGCAAGGGGTTCCGGCAGATCGAGGCGATCGTGCTCGCGCTGATCGCGACGATGGCGTTCTGCTTCGTCGCGCAGGTCGCGATTACGCCGCCCGACTGGCACGCGGTGGCCGGCGGGCTGGTGCCGGGCGATCCGGGCCACGACCGCAAGGACGCGATCGTGCTCGCGCTGGGCATCGTCGGCGCGACGATCATGCCGCACAACCTGTACCTGCATTCGTCGGTCGTGCAGACGCGGCGCGTGGTCGGCGGCGCGCGCGGGATGATCCGCGACACGCTCGCGCTGGTGCGGATCGATACCTGCGTGTCGCTGTTCGTCGCGATGCTCGTCAACGCGGCGATCCTGGTCGTCGCGGGCGCGGCATTCCATGCGACGGGTCAGCACAACGTGACCGACATCGAGCAGGCCTACAAGCTGATTACGCCGATCGCGGGCGGCGCTGCCGCGCTGCTGTTCGGCATTGCGCTGCTCGCGTCGGGGCAGAGCTCGACGCTGACCGGCACGATCGCCGGCCAGGTGATCATGGACGGCTTCCTGCATGCGAAGATTCCGTGCTACCAGCGCCGGCTGATCACGCGCGGGCTCGCCCTCGTGCCGGCGCTGATCGGCGTGCTGTGGCTCGGCGACGGCTCGGTCGGGCAGTTGCTGGTGTGGAGCCAGGTGCTGCTGAGCCTGCAGCTCCCGTTCGCGATGTGGCCGCTGATCCGCTCGGTCAGCGATCGCAATACGATGGGCGAGCATACGATCGGGCGCGGGATGCAAGTTGCCGCGTGGGCGCTGTTCGCCGTCATCACCGGCACGAACCTGTTGCTGATTACCGGTGTCGCGGGCTGATACAGCCTGTCACAGGCTGACACAGTCACGCGGCGCGCATGCGGTAAACTGCGGCCTTTCGATCGTTGTCCGAAGTCCGTTATGTGGAGTGAAATCAGCAACATCGGCGATGCCGCGCTGACCTTGCCGATCGCACTGACGTGCGCGGCGTGGCTCGCGCTGACCGACTGGCGCCTCGCCGTCCGCTGGGGCGTGCTGCTCGCCGCCGGCATGGGCCTCGTCGGCGCCACCAAGATCCTCTATGCCGGGTGCGGCATCGAGCTGCCGCAATTCGATTTCCGCGTGATCAGCGGCCATACGATGCTGTCGACGTCCGTGTGGACCGTCGCGCTGTCGATGCTGTGGCAGGCGTTCCGGCCGGGCAAGGCGCCCGGCATCGCGGCCGGGTTGGCCGTGGGCGCGGTCACGGCCGTCGCGCGCGTGTTCGATCATTCGCACACCGTGCCGGAAGTGATCGTCGGCTGGATGCTCGGCGCGGTGGTCGCGCTGGTGTTCCTGCGCGGCTACGACGGCGCGCGGCAGCGTGCATTCTCGCCGCGCGTCGCGGCCGTTTGCCTGCTGCTCGTGTCCGGCATCGCGTACGGGCACCGTGCGCCGTTCCAGCAGATGATCGATACCCACTCGCCGCAACTCTGCGCGTTCGTGCGCGCGCCGTCGGGCGACGGCTTCTGACGGCAGCCGGTCACGGCGCCCCGGCGCCGCTTTCTTGCCGCCGGCATTCGCCCGACGGTTGCGCGATTCCACACGGTTCGTCTTCCCGATTGCGTCCGCGTCCGCGTCTGCGCGGAACGCGGCGCTCCGTCATTCCCTGAATCGACGAACCGGCCGGTCGGCATGACGGGCGAGTGCCGGCGGCCCGAGCAGGCGCGCCGGCACACGAAGGTCATGAACCGCATCTATGACCGGGCATAACGATTATTCATTTCATCGATTGGCGGCATTCGCGTACGCTGGCTGTCGTTCAACCGGGGCAGGCTGCCCGGCCCGTCCGGCACGCCGATATACTCGCGTAAACCGTGCGACGCCTCGTGATGTCGAGGCACGGTCAACCGGCCCGTGTCGGCCGGAACAGGCACGGCAAACCCGTCGCGGCAGCGTTCCGCGACGACGATTCACGACAGGAGCAGGTCACATGACAGCCGTTTCTTCGCGCCTTGCCGGCAAGTGCGCATATATCACGGGCGCCGCGGGCGGCCTCGGCCGTGCGATCGCGAGCCGGATGGTCGAGCAGGGCGCGCGCGTGTTCGTGACCGACATCGCCGACGCGGCGGTGCTCGACGCGTTCGCGCAGGAACTCAACGCGGGCCACGCGACGCCGGTCGCGTTCGCCGCGACGCAGGACGTGCGCGACGAAGCGCGCTGGCAGGCGCTGCTCGCGCAGGCGGTCGATGCGATGGGCGGCCTGTCGGTGCTCGTCAACAACGCCGGTGTCGGCTCGATCGGCTCACCCGCGCAGATCGAGCTGGACGAATGGCGGCGCGTGATGGCGATCAACGTCGAGAGCATCGTGCTCGGCTGCAAGCATGCGCTGTCGTATCTGGCCGAGAGCCATCCCGCATCGATCATCAACATCTCGTCGGTGGCCGCGTTCAAGGTCGAGCCGGATTTCACCGCGTACAACGCGTCGAAGGCGGCGGTCGCATCGCTGACGAAGTCGGTCGCGATCGACTGCGCACGTCGCGAGATCGACGTGCGCTGCAACTCGATTCACCCGGCGTTCATTCGCACGGGGATCGTCGAGCCGCTGTTCCAGTCGCTCGGCGAACGCGACGCGACGCGCAAGCTCGCGCGCGGCATTCCGCTGCGCCGGCTCGGCGAGCCGGACGACGTCGCGCATGCGGCCGTGTATCTCGCGTCCGACGAGAGCCGCTTCGTGACGGCCGCCGAACTTGTCGTCGACGGCGGCATGTGCGCGGTCTGATACGTATCCCGAACAACAACGACCGGAGGAGAACATCGTGTCCACACTCGTGAACCGCCAACTGCTGCTGAAGACGCGCCCGGAAGGGCGGGTCGGCCGCGAACACTTTTCGCTCGTCGCGACGCCGGTGCCGGCGCTCGCGGAGGGCGAGGTACTCGTGCGCGTGCTGTATCTGTCGATGGACCCGACCAACCGCGTGTGGATGAGCGACGTGCCGCAGTACCTGCCGCCCGTCGCGATCGGCGAGGTGATGCGCGCGCTCGGCATCGGGCGCGTGGTGGCGTCGCGCCATGCGGGGTTCGCGGAAGGCGATCTCGTGCAGGGGCTCGTCGGCTGGCAGGACTACGCGGTCGTGCCGGCCGACCAGGCCGCGCAGCTCGTGAAGCTGCCCGCGGAGACGGGCCTGCCGTTGCCGACGCTGCTCGGCGCGTGCGGGATGAGCGGGCTGACCGCGTACTACGGGCTGACGGACATCGCGCCGGTGCAGCCGGGCGAGACGCTCGTGGTATCGGCGGCGGCCGGCTCGGTCGGCTCGATCGCCGGGCAGATCGGCAAGATCCACGGCGCGCGCGTGGTCGGCATCGCGGGCGGCGCGGACAAGTGCCGCTACCTGACCGAGACGCTCGGCTTCGACGCGGCCGTCGACTACAAGGCCGACGATTTCCGTCAGCAGCTGAAAGCGGCGACGCCGGACGGCGTGCACGTGAACTTCGAAAATGTAGGCGGCGAGGTGATGCGCGCGGTGCTGTCGCGGATGGTGATCGGCGGGCGCGTCGCGCTGTGCGGCGTGATCTCGAATTACAACAGCGGGCGCGCGGCGGACGACGTCGGCGTGTTGATCTCGAAGCGGCTGACGATGCGCGGCTTCCTGATCCTCGACTATCGCAAGAGCCGCGAGGCCGTGCAGACGCTCGCGGGCTGGCTGCGCGACGGCCGGCTCAAGGCCGAGGAGACGGTGGCGGACGGTCTCGAGAATGCGCCCGACGTGCTGAATCGCCTGTTCGACGGCGACCATCGCGGCAAGCTCGTGCTGCGCGTCGATCCCGACGCGTGACCGGCCCGCCGCGCAGCGTGCGATGCCGTTCGTACGTTCGCGCGGCGAGCCGGTGTCGAACGCGGTGCGTTCGAACAACCGGGCCTTAGTTTCGGACTTGTCCCATATATTGTCCGGACGTCTCTCCCTAAAGTGATTGCCAGCAGACAGGCGGTGTGACCGACGCGTCACGCCGCCTTTTTTCTGGTTACGCCAAGGGAGAAGAAACATGCGAAACGACGCGAAGCGGGCGGCATCGGTGGCGATGCGCAATCGAACGGTGCGGTGCGCCAGTGCCGTGCGGAGGATGGCGATCGGGCTTGGCGTGGCGTTCGCGATGTCGAATGCCGGGGCGGCCGGGCACGCTGAGTCGGGCGGTGACGTGCGCTTCACGGGCGCGCTCGTCGATCTCTACGACGTGACGCTCGACGCGCGGTCGGGCGTGGGGGTCGAAGGACGCGAGGTGGCGAACGGCGAGGCGGCGGCCACGCTGCGGTTCGATGCGCACGGCCGGCGTTTGCCGGGTGCCCATGTGGCGCTGGTCGGGCCCGACGGTGCGCCGTTCGCACCGGATATCGCTTCGCGCGTGCGTGCAACGTGGCGCGATGCGCACGACGATCGAAGCGTGCCGCTGGTGTCGGGCCGCTCGTATCGCGTGGGTCCGTATGGCGGCCTGATGATCCTGGCGGCGGACGAGGAAACGGGCGCCGTGGCGCCCGTCGTGATTCGCATTCGTCATCCGTGACGGCGCGTGCTGGCAGGTGCGCGGCACATGGCCGCGCGAGGCGTCATTCGCCCTGTTCGGACCGTGCGTAGATGTCCCAGCTCGCCATGAACAGCGCGGCGACGAGCGGCCCGATCACGAAGCCGGTGATGCCGAACAGCGCCATCCCGCCGAGCGTCGAGATCAGCACGACCCAGTCGGGCATCTTCGTGTCCTTGCCGACGAGGATCGGGCGCAGCAGGTTGTCGACGAGGCCGATCACGCCCACGCAGAACGCGACGAGGATCGCGCATTTCCAGAACGCGCCGATCATCAGGAAGTAGAGCGCCGCGGGCACCCAGACGAGGCTCGCGCCGATCGCGGGCAGCAGCGACAGGAACGCCATCAGCGCGCCCCACAGCACGACGCCTTCGATCCCGAGGATCCAGAAGATCAGGCCGCCGAGCGCGCCCTGCACGAGCGCGACCGCGATGTTGCCCTTCACCGTCGCGCGCACGACCGTCGTGAATTTCGCCAGCAGCAGGTTCTTGTGCTCTTCGTCGAGCGGCAGCGCGCGGCGCACGCGGCGGCCGATCTCGCCGCCGTCGCGCAACAGGAAGAACACCATGTACAGCATCACGCCGAAGCTCACGACGAACTGGAACGTGTTCTGGCCGATGCTGAGTGCCTGCGTTGCCGCAAGCTGGCTGATCTGCGCAGCGCCATCGGTCAGCTTCTTCTGGATGCCCGGGAGGTTGCCCAACCCGTATTTCTGCAGCAGGTGCTGGATCGACGACGGCAGCGCGTGGATGATGTCCTGGAAGTATTGCGAATAGTTCGGCTGCGCGGTCTTGATTTCCTGGTACACGTACGCGATTTCCTGCACGAGTGTCGCGGCGACGAACACGAGCGGCAGGATCACGATCAGCACGATCAGCGACAGCGTCACGAGCGCGGCCAGGTTGCGCCGCTTGCCGAAGCGTGCGGCGAGCCAGCGCTGCACGGGCTGGAACAGGATCGCGAGAATGGTGCCCCAGAACACGGCGCCGGAAAACGGCGCGAGGATCCAGCAGAGTCCGACGGTGACCGCGGCCAGCAGGAAATAGAAGAATTTTTGGTGGTCGTGTCCGCTTTCCATGGATGACATTCGCGCAGATTGATGCGTGGTTTGATTGAATCTCGTTGCCCCGCGCTCGATCGGTTCGCGATCGTCACGGGTTCGCGGCGAAATGCGCCGCGCGCGGCCCGAAGCGGAGTATGCCCGCAAAGGTGCCGCCATCATAGCCGCTGCGGGCGGCACATGCGAAAACGCCGCGGGCGGGGCCGCGGCGCTGCCGGGAAGCAAACGCGGCGCGACGCCGCGTGCCGCACGTCAGATATTGAGCTTCGTGACCTTGGTGCCGTTCACCGACAGGTCGCCCATCAGGCCCGCGTTGGTCAGGATCAGCACCTCGACCGGGGCGGTGGCCGTGGTCGTATCGACCGCGCCGTTCGCGCCGACCTTCACGACTGCGACCGATGCGTCGGCGCCGGCGGCCCAGCCTTCGGACCTGCGGAACGAGTCGAGCGCATCCTGCGTCATGAACAGGAACACGATCGCCTTCGACTGCGCGCCGGCCTGCAGGCCGACCGACAGCGACGACGTGTTGTAGTAGCCGACCGTGCTGCCGCCGACGCGCAGCGCGCCGTTGCCGGACTGGCCGCCGACGATGAAGCCGGCCTGCAGCACGCTCGGGAACACGAGCACGCCGCGCGATTTCGCGACGAGCTCACGCGAACCCGGCACCGTCGAATAGAGACGCGACAGCGTCGCGTTGACGCTGGCGTCGATCGACTGTCGCTTCGACGCGCTGGCCGCGGCGCTTTCCGGTTTGTCCGGAGTGGTCGTGCAGCCGGCGAGCGCGAGGCCGCCGAGCAGGACGGCGGCAGCGGCTTTCATGGCAAGGGTCTTGTGCATGGCGTTTCTCCTTCGTTGTCTGATTGAGGACGGTCGGGGCGGGCAGCGGAGCGGCCGGCTCCGTTCAACGGCGGGCGAGGAGCAGGCCCGCAACGAACGCGAGGCCGGCGACGACGCCGGCGGTTTGCCACGGGTTGTCCTGTACGACCTGCGACACGCGTTCGGCCGATTCGCGCAGCCGGGCGGCCGCGCTGCCCGACGCATGGTCGAGCGCGCTGCGCGCTTCATCGAGCCTGGATTGCACGCGCTTGCGCAGCGCGGCGATATCGCCGTCGCCATCGTTTTTCAGCAGATCTTCCAGTTCGTCGACCAGCCCGCGCAGATCGTCGGTGACGTCGGCATGCAGGTCGCGGGCGGCCGAGCGCGTCGTGCGTCCCACGCGCCGGCCCGTGCGACGAATGTCGGACAGGCCGCGGTCCAGCTTGTGTTCGATCGAGTCGGTGAGCGCCATGGTGTTGATCCTCCTTCGATTCAATGTAAATTTGAAGATAAGATGAATCCCAGCAACGGGTGTGATTCACTTGGCCCGATTTTGTTTCGAGACAAATTTTCAATTCGTCGGCAGGATTGCCGCGAAGCCCCGCCGCACGGGGCCGCGCGGCGATTGAAAAAAATTCTCTTTCCGGGCGAAGCGGCGTATCGGGTTGCGGTACGCGGTGAAGGTGCGGTAAATATCGCGTCGCCGGGGCCATCAGGTAAATAGTGCCGTTGCAGGCCTTGTGCTGATGCAAATGCACTAGTCGGCGCCTGATTGACGAGCACGGTTCGTGCCCGGGGCGGCGAACGTGCCGCCGTCGCCAAGCGCGACGTCGATCACGACGGGATCGTGATCCGACGACCGGTACGCGTCGGGTGCGTAATAAGTGGATCGTTGCGCGGACGTTTTGTAATCGGGCACGGGTTGCAGGGCCACCGGTTCGTCGGCGTTGATGTGCCAGACGTGCACGGCCTTCACGCGCGCGGCGAGCGCCGGCGTGGCGAGCGCGTGGTCGAGGCTGCCCGCTTCGCCGCGAAATACGTAGCTGTACGCAGCATCGCCGACGAAGCGGGGCACCAGGTTCGTGTAGCCGCGCGATTCGAGCGCGCGCAGCGGATCTTCCTTCGCGTAGCTGTTCAGGTCGCCGATCAGTAGCACGCCTTCGGCCGCGGTGCCGGTCGGCGACGTGGCGAGCCAATCGGCGACGCGCGCGGCGGCTCGCGTGCGCGCCGCATTCCAGCAGCCCTGGCCGTCCGACTGGTCGCGATCGACGCCGGTCGCGTTCGGGCAGTTCTTCGATTTCAGGTGATTGACCGCGACCGTGAAGGTGCGCGTGCCGCCGATGCGCCGGAATGTCTGCGCGAGCGGCGGGCGGTGCCGGCCGCCGAGTGCGACGGTCGCGGCGCGCCCGGCCGGCTCGACCGTGCGGCTGTCGTACAGCAGTGCGACCGCGATCGCGTCGCGGCCGAGCCGCGCGGTGCCGGGATCGACGGCGCGCCAGCCGTCGCCGAGTTGCGCGGCGAGACGCCGCACGGCGCTCGCGTCGCCGTAGCCGTTGTTCGCGATTTCCATCAGCCCGATCACGTCGGCACGCAGCGCGCGCAATGCCGCGACGATCTTCGCCTCCTGCCGCGCGAACGCGGCGGGCGCTTTCGCACCGCGATTGGCCGGGGCATCGAATCCGCCACCGTTCCCGTCGCCGTTGAAATAGTTGAATACGTTGAACGACACGATGCGCACGTCGGCATCGGGATGCCGGGCTGGCGCATCGGTGCGCGGGTTCGCGGCGGCATCGAACACCGGCGCCGCGCCGGCAACCGGTTGCAGTCGCCACGTGCCGTAACGCAGTTCGATCACGCCTTCGATGCCGCGTACCGTGTAGCCCGCGCGCAGTGTGTTGGCGGCACTCAGCGCGGGCGGCGGATAGCGCACGGTCGCGGGATCGCGGCGGTTCGAGCCGTCGTCGAGCACGATGCGGTTGCGTGCGTTCGCATGCGCGATCGCGGCGGCCTCGGCCGGCGGCGCGACGTGGGTCGGGATGCGTAGCCGGCCGTTGCTGAGGACGACGCTGCCGTAGCGGCCGAGTTCGTGGGTATCGCTGACCGTCAGGGTTTGCGGCAGGCGCACCCGCATGCCTTCAAGCGCGCTCAGCACGGATGGCGTGGCGACCGGCAGCGTGAGCGTTGCAGGCGTGACTGTCTGCCCGCGTGCGCAGACGGTCACGCCGCCCGACAGCGTGAATTGCGTCCGGCCGTATTGCTCGTCGACCCGGCCCGTGAGATGCACGAGATCGCCGGCTTTCGCGCGCGCGTTCGGCGCGTACACGAACACGCCTTCCGGGATGCCCGGCCGGTGCCGCCGCTGGGCGTCGGCCTGCTGGACGAAGAAGCCGCCGAGGCCGTCGGCTCCGCCGAACGCCGCCGTGACGACCGCTTCGATCGAGGTGGTTTGACCGGCCAGCGGCGACGGGCCGCCGGCGCTGCGGAGTTCGGCAATCGGCGTGGTTGCGCCGCCGCAGCCGGCGCTGACCGGCGGCGCGGCCGCGGCCGGCCGGGCAGCGAGGGCGGCGAGGGTAGCCAGGGCGATGAACGGTGCAGCGGCAAACGGGCCAAGCAGGGGTGACATGGGGCGGTCCACAGGAAGAAAATCCGACGGTTCGGGAGGACATCTTGCCGGCAAAATGTCAGGAAGCGGCCGAATTGGCCGTCCGGCCAGTGCCGATTGGCCGACGATGCAAGCCGCACGGCGGCTGCTACGCTTTTGCATCGGTCGGCGCATCCCGATCGCGCAGCGAACGCTGCCGCGCCCCGTTCCCACAGGAGAAGCCCATGTCTTACATGCTGTTGATCGTCGAGCCGACCGACCAGCGCGCCGAACGCACACTCGACGAAGGCCAGGCGCTGTACGCGCGGATGGTCGATTTCGCCGAGACGCTCAAGGCGCGCGGCGTGCTGCGCGGCGTCGAGTCGCTGGAACGTTCCGAACGCGGTACGCACGTGCAGGTGCGCAACGGCGAGACGCGCCTGCTCGACGGCCCGTTCGCGGAGGCGAAGGAGATGGTCGGCGGCTTCTTCATCGTCGACGTCGACACGCGCGAGGAGGCGATCGAGATCGCGCGCCAGTGTCCGGCCGCGCAATGGTGCACGGTCGAGGTGCGCGCGGTCGGCCCGTGCTTTCTGTGAAGGCCGCGGCTCGGTATTTACCCTGATGTGTCGCGGAATATGTCGATCCGGCTGCCTTCCAGCCGTCGTCCCGATAAGGCGCCGATGAACGGCGCTGCCTTTCGACGACGACAAGGAGTGAACGATGCGATTCATGATCATGATCCGGGCGAACGCCGTCAGCGAGTCCGACGCGTTGCCGGACAACCGGCTGGTCGAGGCCATGACCGTCTATCACGAGGAGCTGGCCAGGGCCGGCGTGCTGCTCGACGCGAACGGGCTGCGGCCGAGCGCGAGCGGCTGGCGCGTGCGCTACACGAACGGCAAGGGCACCGTGATCGACGGCCCGTTCGCGGAAACGAAGGAGCTGATTGCCGGCTATACGCTGATCCAGGTGCGTTCGCGCGACGAAGCGCTCGAATGGACGCGCCGGTTCCCCGCGCCGTTCGGCGCCGAGATGGATTGCGAGATCGAGGTGCGGCCGCTGTTCGAGCTTGACGACCTCACGCCGAGCGACGCGGTCGAGCGCTTCCGCGAGCTCCACGTCGGCCGTGCCGGCGCCTGATTGATTGCCCACCTGAATCCAACTTCACGGGGAGCACCCGACATGCACAAGATGGTCTTCATCAACCTGCCCGTGGCCGACCTGCCGCGCTCGAAGGCGTTCTACCAGGCGCTCGGCTTCGAAGTCGTGCCGGCCTATACCAACGACCAGGCCGCCTGTATCAAGATCAGCGACACGATCTTCGCGATGCTGCTCGTGCGCCCGTTTTTCCAGACGTTCACCGGTAAAACCATCATCGATCCGGCAACGCAGGTGCAGGTCCTGTCGTGCCTGTCGTGCGAAAGCCGCGCCGAAGTCGACGCGATCGTCGCAAAGGCGCTGGCGGCCGGCGGATCCGCGCCGCAAGCGCCGCGCGAGTACCCGAACATGTACGGCCACGGGTTCGACGATCCGGACGGCCATGCCTGGGAGCTGATGGCCATGCCGCTGGACGCATCCGACGAGGGGCAGGCGTCGTGACGCGTGACGCGACTCACCGTGCGATTGAAGCGGTCTGGCGGATCGAGGCGCCCAAGATCATCGCGCGCGCCGCGCGCGTGGTGCGCGACGTCGGCGTGGCCGAGGAACTGGCGCAGGACACGCTCGTCGCGGCGCTCGAGCACTGGCCCGTCGACGGCGTGCCCGACAACCCGGCCGCTTGGCTGATGACGGCCGTGAAGCGTCGCGCACTCGATCGTGTCCGTCAGGAGTCGCTCCACGCGGCGAAGCGCGACCAGCTCGGCCACGAGATGGACGCGCTCGAAGCGCATGTCGTCCCCGACATCGCGGAGGCGTTCGCCGACGCGAGCGACGACATCGGCGACGATCTGCTGCGGCTGATCTTCACGTCATGCCACCCGGTGCTGTCGACGGATGCGCGCGTCGCGCTCACGCTGCGGCTGCTTGGCGGGCTGACGACAGGCGAGATCGCGCGCGCGTTCCTGACGCCCGAGCCGACGATCGCGCAGCGGATCGTGCGCGCCAAGCGCACGCTCGCGGCGGCGCACGTGCCGTTCGAGGTGCCGGCTGCCGATGCGCGGCCCGCGCGGCTCGCGTCGGTGCTCGAAGTGATCTATCTCGTGTTCAACGAAGGCCATGCGGCGACCTCGGGTGACGACTGGACGCGCCCGGCGCTGTGCGACGAGGCGTTGCGGCTCGGCCGCGTGCTGGCCGGGCTCGCGCCGGACGAGAGCGAGGTGCTCGGGCTCGTCGCGCTGATGGAGCTGCAGGCGTCGCGCATGCATGCGCGCACCGACGCGCAGGGCCGGCCCGTGCTGCTGCTCGACCAGGATCGCAGCCGCTGGGATCCGCTGCTGATCCGGCGCGGCCTCGCGACGCTCGACCGCGCGACGAAGCTCGGCGGCGTACGCGGGCCGTATGCGCTGCAGGCCGCGCTGGCGGCCTGCCACGCGCGCGCGCGGCAGGCGTCGGATACGGACTGGGCGCAGATCGTCGCGCTGTATGACGCGCTTGCCGAAGTCGCACCGTCGCCCGTCGTCGAGCTGAATCGCGCGGTGGCCGTGGGGATGGCGTTCGGGCCCGCTGCGGCGCTCGAACTCGTCGACGCGCTGCGCGACGATCCCGCGCTCGCGCGCTATCACTGGCTGCCGAGCGTGCGCGGGGACCTGCTGGCGAAGCTGGGCCGCGCCGATGAGGCGAAGGCCGAATTCCGCCGCGCGGCGGAACTGACGCGCAACGAGCGCGAGCGTGAATTGCTGCTCAGGCGCGCGACGGACGCGTGACCCACGCAGCACGCGTGAACGCCGCACTCCGCACTCCGCACCCCGCACCCCGCACCCCGCACCCCGCACCCCGCACCCCGCACCCCGCACCCC
>NZ_CADFEO010000023.1:0-138063 GCF_902833075.1 Burkholderia sp. BCC0405 | reverse complement strand
GAACAACCTCACCATTCCGCAAGGCGGCTTGTTCAAGCCGACGACTGCGCCGAATGCGGGCTACGTGATCGAAACGAATCCGGCGTTCACGAACCAGAAGAATTTCATTTCGAGCGACTACTTCTTCAGTCAGCTTGGCGTCGACCTGACTCATATCCCGAAGCGGCTCGGCGACGGCTTTTATGAGCAACAGCTCGTGCGCAACGAGATCACATCGCTGACCGGCAAGGCAGTGCTGGGACCGTACACGGACCTGCAGACGATGTACCAGTCGTTGATGGCGGCCGGCGCGGATCTGTCGAAGTCGCTCGATCTGCCGATCGGAGCCAGCCTGTCGGCCGATCAGGTGTCGAAGCTGACCAGCAACGTGATCATGATGGAAACGCGGGTGGTCGATGGCCAGTCGGTGCTGGTGCCGGTCGTGTATCTCGCGAAGGCCAGTCAGCAGAACATCGACGGGCCGTTGATCAGTGCGACGAACATCGACTTCCAGAACGCTCAGTCGTTCACGAACAGCGGCACGATCAAGGCGGACAACACGCTGGCGATCCAGGGCAAGCAGATCGACAACGCGTTCGGCGCGCTGCAAAGCGGCGGATTGATGTCGTTGAAGACCGAGAACAATATCGATCTGACGTCGGCGAACGTGAAGGCCGGTAGTCTGCAACTGGACGCCGGGAAGGACCTGATTCTCGATACGGCGACGAAGACGAACACACGGGTGAGCCGCGACGGTGCGACGAGCGTGGTGACGACGCTCGGGCCGATGGCGAAACTCGACGTCACAGGTGACGCGTCGATCACGACGGGTGGCAACTTCCAGCAGAACGCTGGCAATTTGTCGGTCGGTGGCAATCTCGGCATGAGTGTCGGCGGTAACTGGGATCTCGGCGCGGTGCAGACCGGCGAGCACAAGATCGTGCAGCGCGCGAACGGCGTGTCCAACACCGACATCAACAAGGTTACCGGTAGCTCGGTGACAGTCGGTGGGCAGTCGATGATCGGTATTGGTGGCGATCTGTCCGCCAAGGGCGCGCAGATCGACCTCGGCCAGGGTGGAACGATTGCGGCCAAGGGCAACGTGACGCTCGACGCAGCGAGTGCGACCTCGACAGTGAACAGCAACAGTTCGGGTAGCGACAGTCACGGCAGCTACGCGGAAACGCTGCATACGGCGGATCAGGCGCTGACCGGGACGACGCTCAAGGGTGGCGACACGGTGAATATCGTGTCGGGCAAGGACATTACGCTCTCCGGTAGCGCAATCAGCCTCGACAAGGGCAACGCGAACTTGCTGGCGGCCGGCGATGTGAATGTCGGCACGGCAACCGAGACGCATGAGCTGAACTCACACGAGACGCATAGCCACAGCAATGTGGTGAGCGGCGTGAAGGTCGCGAGCGGGATCGATCAGACGATGACGCTGAATCAGGGCAGTCTGGTATCAGCGGACGGCGTGAACATTGTCAGCGGCAAGGACGTCAATGTTCAGGGCAGCACCATCGTCGGAACGAACGACGTGACACTCACGGCAGCGCGCAACATAACGGTTACGACGTCACAGGATAGCTTGCAGTCGTCGAGCTACTACGACAAGAAGGAGTCCGGGCTGATGGCGGGGGGCAGTCTGTCGGTGTCGGTTGGCAGCAGTTCGCTGAAGACGACCAGTCAGACGACCGAGGTGTCGAACAACGGCAGTACGATCGGTTCGCTGAAGGGCAACGTCAGCATGACGGCCGGGAACGATCTGCACGTGACCGGAAGTGACCTGATCGCGGCGCAGAACCTGAGTGGTACAGGCGCGAACGTGACGATCGACGCAGCGCAGGATACGAGTCACCGCGGCGAGACGCAGGAAGTGTCGAAGAGCGGCCTGACGCTGGCGCTGAAGGCGCCGGTGATCGACGCGGTGTCGAATGCCGTGGGTCAATCGCGTGCGTCCAGCAACAGTCAGGATGGTCGGGCAGCGGCATTGCACGGGATGGCCGCGGCGAGCGCGGCGTGGGATGCGAACGTTGCCGCGGGCGATGTGGTTCGGGCGCTGGGGGCGGGCGAAACGCCTCAGTTCAAGGTCGAAGTCAGCGTTGGCAGCAGTCACAGCAAGAGCGAATTCGCCGAGGACAGTGTGACGAATCGCGGCTCGAACGTGAATGCGGGCGGGACGGTGGCGTTTGCGGCGACCGGCAACGGTCAGGCTGGTAGCGGCAATGTGACGATCGCCGGCTCGAACGTGAACGCGAACGACGTGATCCTGGCGGCGAAAAATCAGGTCAATATCGTCAATACGACGGACACCGACTTGACGCGCAGCACAAATGCATCGAAGAGCGCGAGCGTGGGCGTGTCGGTCGGCACGGGCGGCTTTGGGATTTCGGCGGCGATGTCGAAGGCCAACGGCGACGGCAACAGCGATCTGGCCACGCAGAACAACAGCCATGTAAATGCGGCAAACGGCGTGACGATCATCTCGGGCGGCGATACGAACATCATCGGCTCGAACGTGAAGGGCAATCAGGTGAATGCCGATGTGGGCGGGAATCTGAACATTGTGAGTGTGCAGGACACGCTGTCGAGCGCGGCACATCAGTCGAGTTCGGGCGGCGGGTTCAGCGTCAGTCAGGGCGGCGCCAGTGCGAGCTTCAGCCAGAGCAAGGGCAATGCGTCGGGCAGCTATGCGGGCGTCAATGAACAGGCCGCGATTCAAGCGGGCGACGGCGGCTTCAATATCAACGTCACCGGCAATACCGACCTGAAGGGCGGGCTCATTGCGAGCGACGCGGAGGCGTCGAAGAATTCGCTGACGACGGGTTCGCTGTCCTTCTCGGACGTCCAGAACCAGTCGCATTACGATGCGAGCTCGAGCGGCTTCAGTGCGGGCGCGACGACCGGCGACGGCGGGATGAACTACAGCACGCACGGCAGTGCGTCGGGCAAGAACGCGGGCGGTGCCGCGCCGATTCTCGGCCAAAACGACAGCGGCAGCGATAGCGCGACGACGAAGAGCGGCGTCAGCGCGGGGACCGTGACGATTACGGATTCGGCGAACCAGAAGCAGGATGTGGCGAGCTTGAACCGCGACACGACGAACACGAACGGTACGGTTGCCAAACTTCCCGACATGCAGAACCTGCTGGCCAACCAGTCGGACATGATGGCTGCGGCCAGCGCAGCTGGCGAAGCGGTGTCGCGCCGGATTGGGGACTACGCTGACGAGATGAAACGGCAAGCCGAGAAGAATGGCGACCAGGCAGGTGTCGACGCATGGAAGGAAGGCGGAGCGAACCGCGCACTGATGCAAGGCGCGGGTGCGGCGCTGGTGACCGGACTGGCGGGCGGCAACGCGATCGGTGGAGCGGCCGGCGCGGCGATTGCGTCGATCGCGTCGAGCAAGCTGAACGAGCTGAGCAGCGCGATCGCAGGCAGCGACCCGACCGGCAACGCCAATATGAATCAGGCGCTGGGCAACATTGTGGCGAACGCGCTTGCGACGGGTGCGGGTGCCGCAGTTGGCGGTGAAGCTGGGGCGTTTTCCGGATACAACGTTGACCGGTTCAACCGGCAGCTCCACCCGGACGAAAGACAGTGGGCGAAGGATAAGGCAAAGGACTTCGCGAAGTTCTATGAAGAAAGGACCGGGAAGGCACTCACTGCGGAGCAGGCGCAGAATATGCTGCTGGCAAACGGCTATCGTTTGGTGGATGCGGCGGCAAGCAAGGGGCCGGGAGGGGACGCAACCGCGGTGGCCTATATCAGTCAGAATGGTGGCGGGCTGTTCCATGCGACGTCGGCAGAGTACAACAGTCCGTTCTTGTCTGGAAACAAGGATGGTTCGCTGACGCCGGAGCAGAGAGCGTTGCCGGGCGCGGTGGCTAATCCAAAGGCCGGCCTCGTCATTGCCGGCGGGTTGGTAACTGCTGGACTGGCGCCAGAGATTGCCGCCGGGTTAGCCGCTATCCAGGGCGCGCCAATTTTTGGTTCGACCGGAGCTTTGGGGTCCAGCGCGTGGGCGTCGCCTGTTGGTATTGGCGTCCTAACTGGTGGTGTAAATGCGACTTCGCAGCACATTCAGAATGGCGCGGTCAATCCAGTTGATGTTGGGTATGCGGCAATGGCTGGCGGAGCAGGGACTTATACCAAGTTCTTTGGGAATGTCGTAATAAACGCAGTCACAGGTGCTCTTGATACTGTCACTAACAATGCGATTTCTGGCAAACACGACAGCATTGCAACCGGTGCAGCAATGAACGCGGGTGCGGCGGCTATTGGCTATGGGACGGGAGTCGCCATGCAAAATCTTATTTCTGCGTTGGCGAAGTCCGGGATGGGTAGCTTCGGTTGGTCCGGAACTGGAGTTTGGGCGGGATCGTCGGGGCAGAATCTGTTTAACCCGAACAATGTTCCTGCAATTAGTGCTGGTATCGGTGGTGCAGTCGGCGCTGAAGCAGGAACGAAAGCGATAAACGATGCCAAATCTCGGATTGGGAAATGAAGAAATGCTTAAATTGATTGCCTTATATTTAGCTGCTTTCCTGCTGTCATTTCTGTGCTTTGCCTCCATAAAGGCGTTTGTAATGATTTTTGTGGCCTATTTTTATGGTGGCGGTTTCTTGTGGGCAAGCAGCGATACGAGATTCGTTTTAGTGAATGGCATTCTGTTGGGGCTTGTTTTTTGCGTTTTCGCAACGGTGGCTTTTGTGCGAAAAAAATGATCCTCGATGATAATGGGCGATCTAATTTAATCGATAGTTACGCGACGTAGTTGTATAACTCGAGCGGCGCGGCCCGGACTGATGCTTGCATGCAAATCGATCGGAAGTGACGCATTGAAAGAGAGCACGCCCCAGCCGTAGTACGCGATTGCATATCTAGAAAAACACATGAAAACCATTTGCCGGGGGAATTCTGTTGCGGTAGCACTGCTTATCGCGACTGGTGTGTCGGCACAGGAAGCACCGCGCCTGATCGTTCCGGGAAACGACCAGCAAACCCGACAGCAGGAAGAGGCGCGTGAGCGCGAACGGACGGTCTCCGCGCCCGGGGTGCGTTTGGGCGTGACGGCGAGCGCCGGGTATCCGACGCTGCCGTCGGAGTCGCCGTGCTTTCGCATCGACCGTTTCTCGCTCGACGTGCCCGACGCGCTGCCCGCGTCCGTGAAAGCGCAAGGCGCGTCGGCATTGCCGATGGATCGCTTCGCCTTTGCGCCCCCATGGCTCGACCACTACGCGGGCCAGTGCGTCGGCAATCAAGGCCTCGACGTGCTCGTCAAGGGCCTGTCGCAAGCGATCCTGGCGCGCGGGTACGTCACGACGCGCGTGCTGCTGTCCGAGCAGGATCTGTCGACCGGCACCCTGAAATTGTCGCTGATCCCCGGCGTGATCCGCCACATCCGCTTCGCCGACGAAAAGCTGCGCGGCACCTGGAAAACGGCCTTCCCGACCCGCGACGGCGAACTGCTGAATCTGCGCGATCTCGAACAGGGCCTCGAGCAGATGAAGCGCGTGTCGAGCCAGGACGTATCGATGCAGATCGTCCCCGCCGACGTGCCGGGCGAGAGCGACGTCGTGCTCGATGTGAAGCGCACCAAACCCTGGACGGTAGTCGCATCGATCGACAACTCGGGCACGCGTGCGACCGGCCGGCCGCAGGGCAACCTGTCGCTCGGTATCGACAATCCGTTGGGCCTGAACGACATCTTCAACATCGGCGTGAGCCAGGATCTCGAACTCGGCGACAAGCGCCTTGGTTCGCACGGCTGGAACGGCTTCTATTCGATCCCATGGGGCTACTGGACGGCCACGCTGTCCGCATACACGAATACGTACTACCAGCAGATCGCCGGCGTGAACCAGACGTTCGTCGCGAGCGGCAATTCGAAGACGGTCGATTTGAAGCTGGCCCGTGTGCTGGCACGCAGCCAGAACGACGTGTTCGGTGGATATTTCCGGCTGTCGCGCCGATTCGGGCAGAGCTTTATCGAAGACACCGAGATTTCGCAGCAGCGCCGCAATAACACGATGATCGAACTCGGCCTGACCGATCGCCACTACTTCGGCGGCGCGCAGTTCGATGGCTCACTTGCATATCGTCAAGGCGTCGGCGGGTTCGGCGCGCAGGATGATGTGTTGGCGGCAGGCGGTGGCCCGACCTATCGCTTCAAGATGGCGGTACTCGACGCGAACCTGTCGGTGCCGTTCGCGATCGCACAGCAGCCGTTCCGGTACGTCACGACATTTCACGGCCAGTACACGGGTAACACGCTGCACTACATCGACGATCTGACAATCGGTAGCCGCTACACGGTGCGCGGCTTCGACGGCGAAACGATGCTCGCCGCAGCACGCGGCTTCTACTGGCGCAACGAGCTACAGGCACCGATCGGGCAAACGGGACAGGCAGTTTATGCGGGACTCGACTATGGTCGCGTATGGGGCCCGCAGCCTGTCGTCCTCGTCGGGACGCAGTTGGCCGGCGCCGTGATCGGCATAAAGGGCAGCGTGGGCACGCGATTCGGAGCCTACGCGTACGATCTCTTCGCCGGTACGCCTGTCTACAAGCCGTCGGGTTTTCCAACCGCGCGAGTGACGCTCGGTTTTCAGGTGACTGCTCAGTTCTGAAGACAATGAGTCAAGGTACTTCTCCGACACGTACACGTCGCAAGCTCGATGTTGCATATGCCCGTCTGGTCGAGATTGCCGCCGAACGGCGGGCTTACGCTTCTGACGCTCGAATGGCGAGGGCTGAAGTCCTACTATGAATTCCGCTGCCAATCGGGCCATGACTTCACGCGCATAGGCACTGTCACGCTAACGACAGCGGCTGCGACTGGAGCAGCAGTTTCCGGTGGCATCTATACCGGTGGAGCGGCGGCCGGCGCTGGCGTAGCCACATTCAAGGGGAACAACTTCTACGATAGTTTTAGTCAGAACTTCTCACTAGCCGGACTGACTACTGCGACGACACTTGGTGCCTATAATTCTATGTTTACTACCTCTATGTTGGGCTGGGCGGGAATTCCTAATTCGATCATGAATGTCGCAACTATTCCAGGGTTTGTGATCCGTGGAGTCGGGCTTGCGCTAGGTCAAACCGCTGGTTGGGCAGCGCGGGCAATCGTGAAGACTGGTGAACCTCATAAGCAATAAGGAGTGGAGATGTCGCTTGAATCCATAAGTGGCCTTATAGGAGGATTCTTCGGGCCTGTTTTCGGAAGGATTCTCGGGAAATTTCGTCTCTGGAAGGTTTTCGTCGCATCAATGTTGCTTATATATCTAGGATTGTTTGCGGCGGGGATTGTGGTGGTTGGCTTCAGGGATACAGTATCAAGATTTGGTGAATTCCTTACACCTTTCGCGCTGCTTGTATTTGTGGGTTTGTCTGCCACTGTCACTTTCGTTACATTTTTAGGGCGTGTCGCACAAAAAAACCGAGAGAACTGACCGACCTGCCCTCCTATTGTGACTGCCTTCATATCGGCAAGGAGTGATGTTTGGAAACTATTATCCGAACGGTATTGGGCCGAATCGACCGTCTACGCAGCAGGTTCAGAACAGCGTCAACCACGACCAAGCAAACCGCAATCTCATGGGGGGAGGTGTCATTGCAGCAGCGACAGGAGGTGCGCTCGTCGTCGGTGGTCCAGTAGCAGCGGCTGCTGGTGGACTGGGGTACGCCACAATTGGCGCCGTGACCGGTGGCGGCATGGACGCCGCTGGACAGTATGCGCAATCAGGGACGATCCGGCCGCTGAGTCTGTGTTTGCCGGAGCGACCGGCGCTGTAAGCGGTCCGATTAGCGCGAATGTAGGATTTTTTAATAACATCCTTTTGGGCGTTGCTGGGGGTGTGGTGTACTCAGCATTCAACAATGCTTACTACGGTGAATCAAACAGCCTTTCGTACTCTGGTGCATTGGGCGGACTTGGTGCAGCCGGTGGATATTTTATTGGGGCTGCTACGACGTTGGGGTTATCCAAAATTCTCAAGCCGTTTGTATATGAAAATTTTAATCCAGCCATACCCGCTCTCCTGCAGCCGAGGGTTACAAATCCAGTTCCGGGGCTCGCCGGCGCTTTGTCAGGAGGGGTCGCAGGTGGAACGTCATATTTTGTACCAGGCAAAGAAGCGCCAAAATGAGACTATCAAAAATAGATAAATTAATATTTGATGGGAGCCTGAAAGGCACGTGTTTCAGGGTTCTTGGCATGGTCATTGTTTACTTTGGAATAAAGTACCTTCCTATGGCAATCAATTGGGGAGTGGAAAATTGGAACTTTTCTCCGCTGTCGCCCAAGCAAGTAGAAAATCACGATGGCATAGTGACGGCATTCGGCTGGGCATTTTGTGTTGCGCTATCTATCGAGATAATTAGGTGGGTGGTTGTGGCATTTAGGCGACTCCGATAAGACCTCTGGGTCCGTAGTTACATGTTTAGAATAAGTGCGAGAAAACGAGGCGCAAAGGGGGGCGTTCATGTAGACAACATTGCTTCGCAGACGGTGACAAGTTTATTTTGCTCTACGATTGCCGAATCGCCGCTTGCGCGGCCGGTTCGTCGTTTCGCGCGTTCAGACCTGGATCGTCGACGTCTCGCGCGCATTCATCGTCACGGCGAGCGGCGGAAACGTGGCCGCGCTGCGCATCGCGCCGTAGAACTTGTTCATCACGACGTCGATGCCGCAGTTCGGCATCATGCGGCCCAGTCCGTGCGAATACAGCACCTCCGGCTGCAGCGGAAAACAGCGATCGAGCAGGAAGCGCGCGCCGGCCGGCGAGATCGTGTACGCGCAGATCCCGTAGAACTCGAGCAGGTTCATCACGAGCACCGGGCCGCGGTCGCTCTGGAAATCGCCGATCGCGTCGGCGAGCGCCGCTTCGTCGAAGCGCATCGTCACCGGCGTGCGGCTGTTGAAGATCGACCCGCGCAGGATCGAATCGAAGTTGTAGCCCCACGCGACGAAATCGTGACGCCCGGGGTTGTCGCGCAGGAATTGCTGCGTGGCGTCGTGGAAGTCCGGCCGGAAGATCGCATCGTCTTCGGCGATCGTCACGAGCTCGCTGCCGGAGGCGATATCGGTCCATAGGCGGTGCGTGGTCATCGCGATGCCGAACGCGCCGCGCGTGTACGGCAGCCCGGGCGCGAACAGGCCGGATGCCGCGAGATCGTCATCCGACAGCGCAAGCCCGTCGATCGCATCGACGAACGCGAATTCCAGATGGGGATTGTTGGCGCGGAACGCGCGCCGGCGCGCGTGGCTGCGGCGCAGGGAAATGACCTGGACGGTCGGGTGCACGGCCGGCTCTCCGGCAAGCGAGGCGGAGGTGTTCATCGCCATCATTGCCAGCCCGTCACGACCGAGATCCCGAACACGATGCCGAGCACGATGCCCACCGCGCGGCCTTGCAGGGTCGGCTTCAACGCGGCCGGCTCGAAGTACGGATCGATCGCGTCCACCCGGTTGCGCCATGCGGCGAACACCGGCGGCACGAGCAGCACGAACGCCATCAGCAACGCCGTGACCAGCGTGACCGACAGGCCGCCCGCATTCCATCGCGTGCCGGTTTCGATCACGAAATACACGAGCGCGACGGTCGCCGAACTCGCGATCATGCTGACCACCGCGCCTTTCACCAGATTATCTGCATCACTCATCGACTGTCCTCCATCGCCAGATTCATGCCGATCGATATCGGCGGATGCTGCGTATTACAGGCGAGTTGGACGCGAATCTCTATCGGACGGGTCTTATTGTCCGGGGGCAGCACAGCGGAATCGGACCCGGCCTATACCGGCGGCCCCGGGCCACCGCGGCGGCGCGGCCTCGAACAAAGGCGACGCATTCGCCGTAGACAGGGCGGCAACACGCCGCCCCGCCCGGCTGGCAGCCGGCGCGACGCATCGTGTGAGCCCTTTTAGGACTGGTCCGATTCAGTTGCCGACCGCGCGTGCTTAAAGTGGAACCCATCCCGGCGCCGGGCCTTCCGCCGCAACCGGCATGACGCCCCGACGCCTTCGCGCCCGGAACGTCTCGACACGAACGTTCGGCGCCCCTTTCCCGATTGACGATGCAACCGGTCGCCGCGCCGATGCGCGAACGGTTTCCCGGAGCGATTTCACATGCAGATCACGACGCACGACATGCCCCCTCTCGCCGACCGCCCGCATCTGCGGGACAACCACGACGACCCCGTTCAGCCCGTATCGACCGGCGCGCAAGCGGCGCCCGGGACGCTCGACGCATCCGTCGCCGACACCACGCAGGCACTGATCGATCGCGGCGACCTCACGCGTGCCGTCGAGCTTGCCGCCGAGCACTGGCGGATGTATCCCGCGTCGCCGGCGGCGGCGTTCAACTACGGTTACGCGCTCCAGGTGGCCGGCCGTCACGCGGAAGCGATCGCGCCGTACCGCAAGACGCTCGACCTGGCGCCCGCGTGGCCGTCACTGAAGAACAATCTCGCGCTCGCGATCCGCCTGTCGGGCGGCGATCCCGACGAGGAACACGCGTTCATCGAAGGCGCGCTCGACGACGATCCGCGCGACGCCCGGGCCTGGACGAATGCGGTGATCACGCGTCTCGACCGGTTCGACCTGGACGGCGCGCGACGCGCGGCCACGCGTGCCGTGTGGCTCGCGCCGGACAACCCGCTCGCGACGAACAACGCGGTCACGATGTTCAAGGAGGCGCAGGAGTGGGGCGACGCCGAGCGATATGCGCTGCACACCTGCGCGCTCGATCCGCACAACCCGGCACGCCGCTACAACCTGTCGCTGCTGCGCCTCGCGCGCGGCGACTTCGCGTCGGGCTGGGCCGATTACGAAACCCGCTGGAGCGGCGCAGGCGAGCTGCGCGGCAAGCTGCCCGAATTCGCGCGGCCGCGCTGGCGCGGCGAATCGCTCGCCGGCAAAACGCTGCTCGTCTGGGGCGAACAAGGGCTCGGCGACGTGCTGCAGTTCAGCCGCTACGTGCCGCTGCTCGCGGAGCGCGTGCATCGGGAAGGCGGTCGCATCGTGTGGAATGTGTTTCCGAAGCTGGGCGCGCTGATCGCGCGCAGCCTCGGCCATCACGTCGACATTCTCGACGCCGGCATCCAGGTCGAACGCCTGCCCGGCCACGACTACGAACTGCCGCTGATGAGCATTCCGTGGATGCTCGGCCTCGACGCCGACACGCTCGCCACGTCCGTGCCCTATCTCCATGCGGACGCCGCGGCCACCGACGCATGGCGCACGGCGCTCGCCGGCGAACGACGGATGAAGGTCGGCCTCGCCTGGACCGGCAGCCTCACGCATCAGCGCAACCGCTTCCGCCGGGTCGGGCTCGAACGCTACGCGGACGCATTCGGCAACTTGCAGCAGGACGTCGCGTTCTACTCGCTGCAGCCGGGTGCGCAGCACGACATCGAGGCGGCGCGCGCGGCCGGCTTCGAGGTGACGGACCTGACACGCGAATGGAACACGTTCGACGACACCGCCGCGTTCATCGGCGCGCTCGATCTCGTGATCACCGTGTGCACGTCGGTCGCACACCTGAGCGGCGCGCTCGGCCAGTCCACGTGGGTGCTGCTCGATGCGAACCCGCACTGGGTCTGGCAGCACGACCGGCGCGACAGCCTGTTCTATCCGGGCGCGTCGCTGTATCGGCAACGGACCTTCGCCGACTGGGGGCCCGTGCTCGACGAGGCCGCGGCGGATCTGCGCGATCTCGCCCGCCGCGAAGTCGAATAACCGGGAGCGCGGCATGCACTACAACATCTGCGTCGTCCGGCCACCGGACAACCCGCATACGGCGGCGTTCGACGAACTCGCTGAAGTCATCGCGTACGGGCTGCACGATCTCGGCCACGCCGTCCACATGAACGACAACGTCCTGATGCCCGGCGCGCGCAACATCATGATCGGCTGCCATCATGCCGAGCCGCGCTCGATCGAACACGTGCCGGCCGACACGATCGTCGTCAACACCGAGCAGATTCACGTGGACGAGCGCGACTGGAACGAGCGGATCTACTTCTGGACCTCGCGCTTCGAAACCTGGGACTACAGCGCGCGCAATCTCGCGAAGCTTCACAGCGTCGGCATACGCGATACGCGCCATCTGAAGCTCGGTTTTCATCCGGCGCTGCGCCGCATTCCGGCGAACGTCGCGCAAGACATCGACGTGCTGTTCTACGGTTCGATCGGGCCGCGACGCCAGGCCGTGCTCGATGCGCTGGCCGCGCGCGGGCTGAAGGTATGCGCCGTGTACGGCGTGTATGGCGAAGCGCGCGACGCGCTGATCGCGCGCGCGAAAGTCGTGCTGAACCTGCATCACTATGCGTCGCACATCTTCGAGATCGTGCGCGTGTTCTACCTGATGACCAACGGCAAGGCGATCGTCGGCGAAGTGTCGCCGACGACGGCGGTCGATGCCGACTATGCAGGCGGGTTCCGCGCGGCGCCGTATGACGCGCTGGTCGATGCCTGCGTCGAGCTGGCGCATCACGCCGAACAGCGTCGCAGGCTCGAGGCGGCGGCACTGGACACGATCGCGCGGATGCCGCAGGCACGGGAACTCGCCGCGCTGCTGACGCCCGAGACGGTGGCCGGGTAAGCACACGGCGCATTCGATCGATCGTCACCCCAAGAATCAGGCCAGTCTGATTTCCCGGCGAAACACCATTCCGGACAATAGCGCTGCCGGATGACCGGTGCCGCTTCGCCGGTCAATCGATGCGACGCACACCGCTGCGTCCCGACGCCGCTTTCCGGAGCCGGCGCTTCTTCACACCGCGGCGTTCGCCGCACGCAATCGGACGA
This sequence comes from Burkholderia sp. BCC0405, assembly GCF_902833075.1. Taxonomy (NCBI): domain Bacteria; kingdom Pseudomonadati; phylum Pseudomonadota; class Betaproteobacteria; order Burkholderiales; family Burkholderiaceae; genus Burkholderia; species Burkholderia sp. BCC0405. The sequence goes on along the minus strand of NZ_CADFEO010000023.1, from coordinate 125,268 downwards.
CATCATCATGAAAGCACGCGCCACCGTCCTGTGCCGACGCGGCGACCGGATTCTGCTGGTCGCCCGATCGCACGCCCGCTGGAAGCTACCCGGCGGCTGCCCCAAGCCCGGCGAATCGCTGGGCGACGCCGCACGCCGCGAACTCGCGGAAGAAACGGGGCTCGCCTGCCGGAACCTGCGCTACCTGTTTCGCGCCGCGGGCAAACACAAGTTGCATCACGTGTTCCTGGCGGATCTCGACGCACACGCGATAGCCCGTCCGTCGCGGGAAATCGCGCACTGCGCGTGGGTCGATCGGCTGACGCTCGCGTCGATCGATTGCAGCGCACCGACGCCCGCGATCGTCGAACTCGCACTCGCACTCGACATGACGCCCGACGCGCCGCCCGTGACCTTCATGATTCATGTCGAAGCGGCGCAGGCAGTGCTAACAGAATGATTTTTTGAGTGGGCGGCGACGGGCGGCGGGTCTTGAGCAGAGGCCGCGTTGGGGGCGTCGCTGCGATTGGCGTGTATGAACCCGTATCTTCTGGTCGCCGGCTTTGGCAAAAGCACCAGCTCCCTGGTTGTATCGATAAAAAAGCTCGGCGGGCCATGAACCCACCGAGCCTCTTTCCGCCGGCACGCGTTACTGCTGAATCGTCGCCTGCGCGGCCAGCTTGTCGACCAGCGCGGTCATCGCGCTTTGCCGGGCCTGCTGCTCCAGTTGCTGTCGCAGCACGCCCTTGGCCTTGTCGAAGCTCGGCACGACCACCGGACGCTTGTCGTCGAGCTTCACGAACGCGTAAGCGTTGCCGATCCGGATCGGGCCGGACACGGCGCCCGGCTTCAGCGACGTCATCGCCTGCGCGAGCGGCATCGGCAGCCCGCCCGTACGGCCCTCGGCCAGCGGCGTCTTCAGCTCGCTCCACTCGGCCACGCCGCCGTTGGCGGTCGTGTTGTACTTCTTCGCGACCGTGCCGAAGGCCGCGCCCTGCTTCAGCTCGGCGGCCGCCGCGTTCGCCTTCGCGGGATCGGCCACGGCCAGCACTTCCGCACGGTATTCGAACTGCGCCGCGTTCGCGACGATGTAGTCGTAACGCGCCTTCACCTGCGCATCGGTCACGCGCTGCGCGCCCAGCGCGTCGCGCAGGTACAGCTCGGCCGCCGCGTTCGCACGCGCACGCGACACGATGCCCTGCACTTCGGGGCGGCTGCCGTAGTTCGCCTTGTCGGCGGCCTGCTCGACCAGCTGGCGCACGATCAGGTCGCGCTTCACCGCGTCGCGCAGCGCCGGCGTATCGGCTTGCCCGGAGGCCTTGACGATCGCGTCCACGTCGCTCTGCACGATCGGCGTGTTGTTCACGACGGCGACGACGCCGGACGGCAGCGGGGCCGCGCCGGCCTCGGCCGCGACGACGCTCGTCATGCCGGTGGCGCAGACGAGTGCGATCACGGCGGGAATGGCTTGAATACGAGTCTTCATGATGGAGTCCTTGATGATTGACCGCGCACGAAGGCTGCGCGTATGAACGAAAAAAACGACATGGCGCCGGCGAGCACCGCTCGATCGCGATGCTTCGTCGGTGATGCACCGCTCGGGGTGGATCGGAATCGCACATGACGCGGGACGAACTGCCGCGCCGCATACCCGTTGCCGTGACCGGCGACGGCGATACGCCGCATGCGGAACCCGTTGGCGGCCGCCAACAGGAAAGAGTGCCCTGCGCTCGCATACGGCAGCGTTGTTACGTTGGCCGCTCGGTCCACTCGATCGGCCGCGACCGTGCCCACCGGCCGCCGCAAGGCACTCTTTCCTGTCGCTCGGCCGGGCGTCGCGTTCCTTGCCGCGCATCGAGCGCGGAAAAAAGACGCCGCCCGCATCGGGCGGCGTTCGGAACGAAGACAAGCTTCGGATACGAGGTGTCGAACGAATCACCATGCAACCGTTCGACCGACACATTGTCGGCAGACGCCGCCGACGACACAATCAGCCTGGTCCTACATCGGGCGGGTTTCGTCTCACCTCGATGAGAACCGCGGCGCGGCCTGGCTCGGCGCGCTCCCGTAGCGTGTTCCGGATGGACAGCGCACGACGTGCCGCCTGAATCAGACCGGTCTGATTGGAACGCATCGGGCCCATACGAATAATGAAATGGCTCCCGGTCGAGCGGGCGTCCCGCGCCGCCGCGAGCGACTTCTTTTCATCTTCCCGTAGCGAGGATCCCGTTTGAGTCATCGCATCAACCTGACGCAGGTCGTCACGGCCATCCGGCGGGCGGCGCTGCCGCTGTTTGCCGCTGTCATCACCAGCGGCGCACATGCCGCCGCCGCTCCCGCACAAGATCAGCACGACTTCGATTACGCCCATCAGCAGGCGTGGCAAATCGAGTCGGGCGATTCGCAATCGCCGATCGACATTCGATCGGGCGCCGTCGTGCAGGCGGAACGCTTGCCCGGCGTGAACGACGCGATCGTCGTACAGGTCGCGCGCGGCGGCGCGACCGTCGTGGACAACGGACACACCGTCCAGGTCGTACCGAAGGCAAGCGCCGCGATCATCCGCGGCCGTCACTTCAGTTTGCTTCAGGCGCATTTCCACGCACCGGCCGAGCACACGATCGACGGCCGGCGTTATCCGCTCGAAGGCCATTTCGTGTTCCGTGCGCAGGACGGCCGGCTGGCCGTCGTGGCCGTGCTGTACCGCGCCGGCGCGGAAAACGCGCAGTTCGCGTCGATCGTGCGCGCGGCGCGGCGCGACGTTGCGTCGCCGCTCGCATCGTTCAATGCGGCAAGGCTGATGCCGGACGATCTCGACAGCTATTACCACTACCTCGGCTCGCTGACGACACCGCCGCTTACCGAGAACGTCGAATGGTATGTGCTGCAGGACACGGTGGAACTGTCGCAGGCCGACATCGCCGCGTTCGCGCAGCACTACTCGCACAACGCGCGCGCCACGCAGCCGCTGAACGGGCGCCCGCTGCTGAACTATCGACCGAACTGAACCGAAGCAACATCGATCGTCCACGTCGAATCAATCGAGCGTGCCCCGCACGGCGATGCAGTCACGCGCTGACGCAGCAACGCAAACGGCCAGTCTCTCGACTGGCCGTTTGCATGACGGATTCACTCCGGCATCAGTCCGTCAACCGGGCCGCCAGTGCATCGACGCGCGGCTGATCGGCATTGACCGCACGCGTGATCCGACGGCCATACTCCGGGTCGGCCTTCTGGAAGTACGACAGCATCGTGTACTTGACCTGCTCGTTCTTCACCTGCCCCAGATCGCCCGCGAGATTCGCAATCAGATCCTTGCGTTCGTCCTCCGACAGCGACCGGTAGAACGCACCGGCCTGCGCGAAGTTCTGCGTCCGCGCCAGCGGCGCCTGCTGCGTCGTACCGGTCAACGGCAGCCGGCTGGCCTTGTTTTTCGCATCCGCCGACAGCTCCTTCGCTTCGCTCGGCTCATAGTTCACCGTGCCCTTGGTCATGCCGCCGTTCATCGCGCCGTCCTGGTTGTGGTTCGCCACGTCGGCGCGCGGGCGGTTCACCGGCAATTGCAGGCCGTTCGTGCCCACCCGGTGCAGCTGCGTATCCGCATAGGCGAACAGGCGCCCTTGCAGCAGCCGGTCTTCCGACGGCTCGATGCCCGGCACCAGGTTCGACGGCGCCATCGCGGCCTGCTCCGTTTCCTGGAAGATGTTCGCCGGATTGCGGTCGAGCGTCATCGTGCCGACCTTGATCTCGGGAACGCCCGGCCAGATCTTCGTTGCATCGAGCGGATCGAAATCGAAGCGCGCGAGTTGCGCGGGCTTCAGCACCTGGATATACAGATCCCATTTCGGGAAATTGCCGGCGGAAATGGCCGCCTGCAGATCACGCGTCATGTGGTTGAAATCCTTGCCCTGGATGCGCTCCGCCTCCTGTGCATCGAGGTTGTGCTCGCCCTGCAGGCTCTTCCAGTGGAACTTCACGTAGGTCACGTCGCCGCGTGCGTTGACGAACTTGTACGCGTGCACGCTGTTGCCGTCCATCTCGCGATAGCTCCTCGGTGTGCCGTAGTCCGAATAAAGGCGCGTGAGCATGTGCGTCGCCTCGGGCTGGTGCGAGAAGAAATCGAAGAAGCGGTTCGGATCCTGGATGTTCGTGTCCGGCGCCGGCTTCAGCGAATGGACCATGTCCGGGAACTTGATCGCGTCGCGGATGAAGAACACCGGCAGGTTGTTGCCGACGAGATCCCAGTTGCCTTCCGACGTGTAGAACTTCGTCGCGAAGCCGCGCGGGTCGCGCAGCGTCTCGGGCGAAGTGCCGCCGTGGATCACGCTCGAGAAGCGGACGAACACGGGCGTGTCGGTGCCCGGTGCGAACACCTTCGCCTGCGTGTATTCGGAGATGTCGCGGGTCGCGACGAAGTGGCCGTACGCGCCGGTGCCGCGCGCATGCACGACGCGCTCCGGAATGCGCTCGCGGTCGAAACGCTGCAGCTTCTGGATCAGGTTCACGTCCTGCAGCAGCACGGGGCCGCCGGGGCCGGCCGTCTGCGAGTTCTGGTTGTCGCCGACGGGCGCGCCGTTGTCGCGCGTCAGTGTCGATGCGCTCGCGTGGAAGGTGACGAGGGTCGAGCAGACCAGCAATGCGGTGCGCCATGCAGTTCTCGTGTCGTACATCAGTCGACTCCATGTATCGAAATGGGGCCTCAATGTAATCCGCACGTAAGCCGGTCGTGAATTGACTTATTCATATCGGCGCGATTGGCGATCCCTATCGCCACGATGCAAGGCCGAACGCGTCGACGAAAAAAATGCGCCGCCCGAACGGGCGGCGCATCGAACGAAGCCTCGCTTCGGATACGGAGAATCGAACGACAATCACCCAACGTTCGACCCGCCGCATTGTCGCGGAGCAACAGCCCGCGACGCAATCGGACCGGTCCGAGCACACGCCCATTTTCAGACTGGGCCGATTCATTTCGGCCATCCCTGCATTCGACAATGCTTCCACCCTGCCCGATCCGCTTGCCGGTGCCGCCGGCCGGGAAATCGACCACACAGGAAAAGCATATGAACGATGCAGGATCGCCAACCCGCCAAGCAGCCAATATCGCCGACGACACGCGACACGATTCCGGCGGCCACACGCTGCAGCGCGGCCTGAGCTGGAAAGATGCGTTCTGGGTCACGAGCGGTGTGCCCGCCGGCGTGCTGTTTACGATCGGCGGCGTGTCCGCGACGATCGGCCACCCCGCATGGGCGATCTGGATCGCCGCGATCACGATGGGCCTGATCCAGAGCGCCACCTACGCGGAAATCTCCAGCCTGTTTCCGCACAAATCGGGCGGCGCATCCGTGTACGGCGCGATCGGCTGGGTCCGCTACAGCAAGCTGATCGCGCCGGTTTCCGTGTGGTGCAACTGGCTCGCGTGGTCGCCGATGCTCGCGCTCGGCTGCGGCCTCGCGGCGAGTTATGCGCTCACGAGTCTCTTTCCCGCCGATGCGGCGGTGCTGACCTGGCAGCTCAAGCTGGCGGACCTGAGCTTCATCAAGCCCGGCCTGTCGCTGCGGATCAACGCGATCTTCATCATCGCGGCGATCCTGTTGCTGATCACGTTCAAGCTGCAGCACAGCGGCGCGTCGAAGGCCGCGAAGACGCAGCGCATCCTCGGCATCGCGTCGCTCACGCCGCTCTTGATCGTCGGCATCGTGCCGTTCGTCTTCGGCGACGTGCCGATGTCGAACCTGCTCCCGCTGCTGCCGCTCGGCCATGACGCGCAAGGCAACCTCACGGCCTCGACCTTCGGCGCGTGGAACGGCCAGGGCGTGACGATGGCGCTCGGCGCGATGTTCATGGCCGGCTGGGCGTCGTACGGCTTCGAGACGGCCGTGTGCTACACGCGCGAATTCCGCGACCCGCGCCGCGATACGGCCAAGGCGATCTTCTGGTCGGGTGCGCTGTGCCTCGTCGTGATGACGCTCGTGCCGATGGCGTTCCAGGGCGCGCTCGGCACCCAGGCGATGCTCGATCCGGCGATTCGCGACGGCACGGGCGTCGCCGCGGCCATGGCGAAGATCGTCGGCGGCGGCGCGTGGGTGGCGAACGCGGTCGTCGTGATGCTGATGCTGTCGATCCTGCTGATCGTGATGACGTCGATGATGGGCTCGTCGCGCACGCTGTACCAGGCGTCGGTCGACGGCTGGCTGCCGAAATACCTGTCGCACGTGAACGAACACGGCGCACCGACACGCGCGATGTGGACCGATCTCGGCTTCAACCTCGTGCTGCTGATGATGTCGGACTACATGACGGTGCTGTCGATCTCGAACGTCTGCTACATGTTGTTCGTGTTCCTGAATTTGCAGTCGGGCTGGATCCACCGGATGGATCGCGGCAACCGGGATCGTCCGTTCCGCTGCCCGACCTGGCTGCTCGTCGCGGGCGCCGTCTGCGGCTATGCGAACCTCGTGTATGCGGGCGCGGGCGCCGATCTGCAAGGCGAAGGCACGCTGCGCAACGGGCTGATCGCGATGCTGCTGATCGTGCCGGTATTCGTCTACCGCCACTACTGGCAGGACCGCGGCCGCTTCCCCGCGCAGATGCAGCACGACATGGAGCTCGACGTGCCCAAGCGCAGCATGTGGCTGAATCTCGCGCCGTATGCGGCGCTGATCGGCGCGGTGCTGACCGTCGCGGGTTCTTATTATTTTGCGTGGGGCCGTTGAGCATGCAGCGCCGGGAGTTGCCCCAGCGGCGTTGAAGCCGTGTCGGCGTGCGTCGACGGCCGGGCTCGAGTGCCCCTGGCACACCGGGCCGGCTGTCGGCGGTACGAGGCCCCGGAGCGGGCGTTCGATGGTGGCCGGTGGGCGCGGCCACGTCACGACTCAGATGCTGATCGTGCTGCATGCTCTAAAGAAACGCTGCCAGATGCGAGCATCGAGCGCCCGCCCCCGGATCTTGCCGCCGTTCAGGCGGCAACGACCATGACACCCGTTCGCGCACCGTTGCCGGACGGCGAATACCGGGCAACCTGCAAGGAACGCAACGATCTCGCCGCCGCGCTCAACGGCCATGCCGCCGTGTATCCGGGCGCGCGGATGACAGTCGATCGCGGTGTCGCGATTTTTCATCGCGACGGCGAAACGCTGTGGACCTGCGACACGGCCTATGCGGCCGCACACTTCAGGATCGATCGCGTGTGAGCGGCCGCGCGATCTACAAGGCGATAGCCAGTCCGTCTTTCATTCGGCCGGATTAACTTTGCGTCAGGAAAAAAAGGCCGCCCGGGAAGGCGGCACAAAAGGAGAGGATCGCGGTATGAGGAGATATCGGGCAGACCCCACGCTGGCCGCCCCTCGCAGGCTCGCGCGCACTGCACGCCGACTCCATCGGCCTGTTCCGATCATGCGCGCCGGCGCATGCACCGGCGCTCGACGGCTAGCGCCCCTGCCCCGCCAGCGGCAACAGGAATTCCGACAGGCCCGTCAGCATGATCTGCACGCCGACGCACAGCAGCAGGAACGCCGACACGCGCATCGCGACCTTGGTGCCCTCCGCGCCGAGATAGCGTGCAAGGAACGTCGCCCGGCTATACACCTGCCAGATCACGAGCGACACGAGCGCGGCCACGGCGAGCGACACGACGCCGGAAACCAGATAGTCGCCGACGCTATGCGCGCGGTTCGCATGCAACGCGATTCCCGCCGCGATCGAACCGGGGCCGATCGTCAGCGGCACGGCAAGCGGAAAGAACGCGCGCGCCATCAGGCTGTTCAGGTCGCCGCTCGGGCCGGCCGCATCGCCGCCCGGCACGTCGGGCGCGTTCAGCATGCGCCATCCCGCGACGGCCACCGCGAACCCGCCGCCGATCCGCAGCGCTTCCATCGAGATCCCGAAGAAGTTCAATACGGGTGCGCCCGCGAAGAAGATCACCAGCAGCGTGAAGAAGATGTTCGTCGCCACTTTCTTGGCGAGCAGCGCGCGCTCGGCATCGGTGATCGACTGCGTGCGTTCGAGAAACACGAACGCCATGCCGATCGGGTTGATGATCCCCACCAGGCCGGTAAAGCCGAACAGGATTTCAGGTAACAGGCGGTCAAGCGACATCGGGTCGATGCTCCGTCATCGAGAGGTAGACAAGGCGGCCGCGCAGCCGAACGAGCACGAACGGGCGCGGCGACGGGAGATTGTCGATCGCCCGCGCCACGGCGTAAATCATCCTGGTCCGAATTCGCGCGCGGAAATCGCCTCGCAGCGTCCCGCCACTCCGCCCCCCCGTTTGCCGTTCGGTCATCACGCGAAGTCCGCGAGCACGGCAATGCATGCGGACCAACAGAACCGGACTGGTCTGACAGTCAAACACCCCCGAACCTCTCCTTGCCCGATGGTTCCACGCGATCGCGCTCAATAGAATGAATCAAACGATCCGCCGTGCATTGCATCGCGCCTTGCGGATCAAGACAACAGGAATCAGATACCCGAGGCGGCCTCGAAATCCGCATGCGGACGCAATCCGCATGTACTGCGCCGTCGTGTTTCGAGGCAACATGAAATGCAGAAAAACCCGATTCGACATCGTGAATTGATCGTATTCCTGATCGATATCGGCATGATCGTCACGATCGCGATGACGATGCTCGGCGAGTCGATGTGGTCGCTCGCGGCGCTCCGTACGGAAACGCTGCTCGTCGCATCGAGCGCGCTGTTCGCGACGTTCCTGCTGAGTCTCTCCGATCGGACCCTGAACGACGCCGGCGCACGTGCGACGCGCTACCTGCTGCGCACGCTGGCACTGTGGCTCGTCGCGCAAGGCAGCGTGTTCGCGATGATGATCGCGCTGTCCGCCGTCAGCCTCGCATCGGTTGCGTGGTTCATACGATGGACGTTCGGCGTGGCGATCGCGCTGCTGGCGTTTCGCATCGGCCTCTTTCTGTGGCGATGCCGCCGCCTGCGTGCGCCGCGGCGCCACCGGGCGATCGCGATCGTGGGAACCGGCGAGCGCATCGCGCGGCTGGCCGCCGGGATCGGCGGCGCGTCTTCGCCGTTCCGGCTTGTCGCGATCTGCCAGACGTCGGCCCACGACACGCCGATCGACGGCACGTTGCCCGTTGTGCACGACCTCGCCGCGTTTTCCCGGCAGGCGCGGCAACAGCGTGCGAGCGAAATCTGGATCGCGCTGCCGTTGAGCGACGAGCACACGATCGTCAGCGTCATCGACGAATTCCGTCACGACTTCGTCGACATGCGCCTGCTGCCCGACGTCAGCCAGCTTGCGCTGTTCGGCAGCCAGGTCGACGAAATACTCGGCGAACCCGCGATCTCGCTCGCGGTTTCGCCCCTGTCGCTGCGGGCACGGATGGCGAAGGCCGTATTCGATCGCGTGTTCGCGGCCGCGGCACTGATCGTGCTGATGCCGCTGCTGCTCGCGATCGGCGTCGCGGTGAAGCTGTCGTCGCCGGGGCCGGTGTTCTTCACGCAGAAGCGCCGCGGCGCCGATGGCGAAACCTTCGACATCTACAAGTTCCGCACGATGAAGCTGCACGTCGAGCGAGACGGCACGGTGGCGCAGGCGACGCGCGGCGATCCGCGCGTCACGGCCGTCGGCGCGCTGTTGCGGCGTACCAGCCTCGACGAGCTGCCGCAGTTCATCAACGTGCTGCTCGGCGACATGTCGGTGGTCGGCCCGCGCCCGCATGCGGTGGAACACGACGCGCAGTACCGCACGCTCGTCGACGGCTACATCCATCGCTACCGGATCAAGCCCGGCATCACGGGATGGGCGCAGGTCAACGGGCTGCGCGGCGCGACCGAACACGTCGAACGCATGCAGTCGCGCATCGAGTACGACCTGTACTACCTGCGCAACTGGTCGTTCTCGCTCGATCTGCGAATCATCGGCGCGACCGTCCTGAAAGGGATCGTGCATCCCAACGCTTACTGAGCGGCAGACCCGTTCGCTTCAACGGCGAACGCGGCGCGCTCTCCACTGAACCCGCGTTGCCCGGATACCCCGGGCGGAACGCGCGCGGCCGCCGCATCCCCGGCGCCGCCATCAAGGAAGGAGCAGATGAAAACCTCGAACGCCCCGACACGGGCCGGACATGGCTGGCGCGTCATGCGCGGCCTCGCGCTCGCGACGGCGGCCAGTGCGCTGTTGTCCGCATGCGCGCTCGCGCCGGGCATGCGGATGGATCATCCATTCGTCCAGAGCCTGCGGCTCCCCCCTGCATCGGATGCCGGGCCCGCCGTCGCGGCCGCGAACGAGCCGGTATCGCCAGCCGCATCGTCGCAATCGGCGAACGTTCCGCCGGCGCGCCTGCCGGTGCCCATCGTGCCCATCGACCCGGCGCTGATCCAGCGTCAGCGCGCCGTGGACGCAGCCGCGCTCGCGACGCTCGCCGCCCCTACTCCGTCGCGCGCGTCGTCCTACCGGATCGGCCCCGGCGACGTGCTGCAGATCACCGTGTGGGATCACCCCGAACTCGCCGCCGCGCAGCCCGGATCGCAGCAGACGCCGCCGCGCGCGGCCGATCCCGCGGCCGGGTTCGTCGTCGACGATCGCGGCAACCTGGCGTTTCCGTACGCCGGCCAGCTGAAGGTCGCCGGACTGACCGCCGCCGATGCGCAGGCGCGCGTCGCGCAGGCGCTCGCGCGCGTGTATCGCGATCCGCAGGTGACGCTGCGGGTCGCGTCGTACCGTTCGCAGCAGGTCTACGTCGACGGCGAAGTGCATGCGCCGGGCGCCCTGGCCGTCAACGACGTGCCGATGACGCTCGCCGACGCGCTGTCCCGCGCGGGCGGCTTCACGCCCGCGGCCGACCAGAGCGACGTGACGCTGGTCCGCGACGGCGTGCCGGTTCGCGTCGATCTCGCCGGCATGATCCGTGCGCATCGCAATCCGGCCGACATCGTGCTGCGCGCCGGCGATCTGCTGAAGATCGCCGCGCGCGACGACAACGGCGTCTACGTGATGGGCGAAGTCAACCGCCCGCTGCTCGCGCTGCCGAAGCGCAACGGCCGCCTCACGCTCAGCGATGCCTTGCTGCAAGCCGGCAGCATCAATTCGAACACCGCGGACGCCGCGCAGATGTTCGTGATCCGCGGCGGCAAGCGCGGCACGCCGACCGTGTTCCATCTCGATGCGCGCTCGCCCGTCGCGATGGTGCTCGCGAACGAGTTCGAGCTGGAGCCCAGGGACATCGTCTACGTCGACGGCAACGGCCTCGTCCGCTTCAGCCGCGTGCTCGCGCTGCTGCTGCCGAGCGTCAACACCGGCGCCGCCGCGGCGATCGCAACCAAATGAGCGCGCGCCCGTCCCTGCTCGTCGTGTGCGAAGGCAACCTTTGCCGCAGCCCGATCGCGGCCGCGCTGCTGGCCGCGCGGCTGCCGCACGCGACGGTTCGCTCCGCCGGCCTCGCCGCGCGCATCGGGCATCCGGCCGATCCGCTCGCGCGCGACGTCGCACGCGAGCTCGGGCTCGATCTCGACGCCCATGTGGCCGGCCCCGTCACGGTCGACCTGTGCCGGCAGGCCGACCTGATCCTCGTGATGGACCGCGCGCAGCAGCGCGATCTCGAATCGCGGCACCTGTTCGCGCGCGGCCGCGTGTTCCGCCTCGGCGAGCACGCTCGCGCGCCCGGCGGCACGCGCGCCGGCTTCGACGTTCCCGATCCCTATCGCGGCACACGCGACACCTTCGTGCGCTGCTCCTCGCTGATCGCCGCCGCCGTCGAAGGCTGGCGTCCGCTCATCCTCGCGCGCTGGCCCGACCGGCCGGCCGACCTTTCCTCCTCAACGACATCATGACCGCACCGCCTTCCCGCGAACCCGCCGCCGACAGCGAGTTCGACCTCATTCACGCGCTCGACGTGCTCGGCGGCATGCGCTGGACGATCGCCGCGCTGACCGCCGCCGGCATCGGCATCGGCACGCTGTACGCGTTCCTCGCGCCGCCGACCTATCAGGCCGACCTGATGATCCAGACCGACGACGGCGGCGACACCGCGGCGAAAAACCTGCTCGGCGACGCCGCGTCGTTCTTCAACGTCAACGCGCCGGCGTCGGCCGAGGCGCAGATCCTGTCGTCCCGGCTCGTGGTGACGCGCGCCGTGGACGACCTGCGCAGCTACATCGTCGCCAGGCCGAAGCGCTTTCCGCTGATCGGCGGTTTCGTGTCGCGTTTCAACGACGGCGCGGTGCGCCCGGGCCTGCTCGGCATCGGCGGCTACGCCTGGGGCCAGGAAAGCGCGCACGTCACGCGCTTCGACGTGCCGCGGCGCGCGGAAGGCGACACGTTCAGCCTGACGCGGATCGACGCGCAGCACTACCGGCTGTCCGGCCCGGATCTGGCCGACGACGCGATCGGCCGCATCGGTCGCGCCGAAACCTTTGCCACGCGCTACGGCCCGCTGTCCATCGAGGTGGCCGGTTTCGACGCGCTGCCCGGCACGCGCTTCCGCCTGATCCGCAACGGCCGCGCCGACACGATCGATGCGCTGCGCACCGCGCTCGACGTGCAGGAGAAGATCAAGCAGTCCGGCGTGCTCGTCGCGACGCTGCGCGGCGACGATCCGGCCGAGATCAGCGCGACGCTCAACGCGCTCGCGAACCGCTATGTCGAACAGAACGTCGAACGCCGATCGGGAGAAGCCGCCCGCTCGCTCGCGTTCCTGCAGGAGCAACTGCCGATCGTCAAGCGCCAGCTCGAACAGGCCGAGCAGCGCTATGCGACGCTGCGCAGCAGCGGACATTCGATCGACCTCGCCGAGGAAGGCAAGCTCGCGCTGCAGCAAAGCGTGGACGTGCAGGCGCGCGTGCTCGAACTCCAGCAGAAACGCGACGAGCTGTCGCGGCGCTTCATGCCGTCCCATCCCGACATGGCCGCGCTCGACGCCCAGCTCGCGACGCTGCGGCGCCAGCAAGGCCTGCTCGACACGAACATCGCGCGGCTGCCGGAACGGCAACGCGACGAAGTGCGCGCGCAACTCGACGTGAAGGTCGGCACCGATCTCTACACGGCGCTGCTGAACAACATTCAGCAGCTCGAACTGGTGAAGGCCGGCAAGACCGGCAACGTGCGCGTCGTCGATACGGCCATCGTACCGGACGATCCGGTGCGGCCGAACCGGCCGGTCGTGATCGGCGTCGCCGCGCTGGTCGGGCTCGCGCTCGGCATGCTCGTCGCGTTCGCGCGCGACTTCCTCTACGGCGGCCTGCGCGGCATCGACGAGATCGAACGGCACGCGGGGCTGCCCGTGCTGGCCGTGGTGCCGTCGGCCGACGGCCAGCGCGCGATGACGCGCGCGATCGCGCGCCGGGAGGCCGGCCCGTCGCTGCTCGCACTCGCCGAGCCGTACGAGCCGGCGATCGAAAGCCTGCGCAGCCTGCAGACCGCGCTGCATTTCTCGCTGGCGCACGAAGAGCATGCGGTCGTGCTGATCACCGGCCCGGTGCCGGGCGCCGGCAAGTCGTTCGTCGCGGCGAACTTCGCGGCCGTGCAGGCGGCGGACGGCAAGCGCGTGCTGCTGATCGACGGCGATCTGCGCAAGGGCCATCTGCACCAGGTCTTCGGCGTCGCGCGCGACAACGGCTTCGCCGATGCGCTCGCGGGACGCGCCGCGCCCGACGGCGTCGTGCACCGCGCGGTCGCGCCGAATCTCGACTTCATCGCGACCGGCGCCTTGCCGCACGCACCCGCCGCGCTGCTGCAGCGGGCCAGCCTGGGCGCGCTGCTCGAGCAATGGCGCGCGCACTACGACACGGTCGTGATCGACGCGCCGCCGGTGCTCGCCGCCGCCGACGCAAGCTGGCTCGGCACGCACGCGAACGCGATCCTGCTGGTCGTGCGCGCCGGCCGCACCAAGGCCGGCGAACTGGTCGAGACCGCGAAGCGTCTCGCCGGCCGCGGCAGCGCGGCGCCCCGGGTCGTCCTGAACGGCATCGATCCGCGCGGCGGCCGTTGCGCGTACGGCACGAAATACGGCGGGTATCGCTATACCGAATACCGCTATGCGAACGAGTCCGACGATACGTCCGGACGCGGCTGGCGCGCCGCGCTGCGCCGCCTGACCGGGAGGGCGAAATGACAGTCGCCGATACCGACCTGCACCGCGCCGGACCCGCCGCCGCCCCCGCTCGCCTGCCCGACCGCAGCGGCCCGCCGCTGCGCATCGCGATGGTGGTCGAGGCGGCCGGCGGCGGCGTCGCCGTCCACCTCGTCGACCTGATCGCCGGCCTCAGGGCGCGCGCGAACGTCGAGATCCACCTGATCGCGCCGCTCGGCGCACGTTTCGACGACGCGATCCTGGCCCGCGCGCTGATCCACTGCGCATCGTTCCATCGGCTGCCGTTCCGCCGCTCGGTCGGCCTGCACGACGCCCGCGCCGCGCGCGCGCTGCACCGGCTGCTGAACGCGATCGAGCCGGACGTCGTCCACAGCCACAGCTCGAAGGCCGGCGCGCTCGCGCGCCTGTGCAGGGGGCCGTGGAAACAGGTCTACACGCCGCATGCCGTCTACACGCTGAACCCGACGCTGTCCGCCGCGAAGCGCTGCCTCTACGGCGGCATCGAGCGCTGGCTCGGCAATCGCCACTCCGACGCGGTGATCGCCGTCTCCGGCGACGAAGCCGAGCACCTGCATGCGCTCGGCATCGCCCGCGAACGCATCCGCACGATCCCGAACGGCGTGACGCCGCCGGCGCTGCTGCCGCGCGCCACCGCGCGGGCCGTGCTCGGCGTCGCCGACGACGCGTTCGTGGTCGGCTTCGTCGGCCGCTTCGACGCGCAGAAAGGCGTCGACCGGCTGGTGCGCATCGCACGCACGCTCGCCGCGCGCTACGACGACCGGCTGCAGATCGTCGCGATCGGTTCCGGCGACTTCAACCGGGCCGCCGGCGCCGAAGCGAACGACCTGCCGATGAACCTGCGCATCGCGGGACGTATCGACCACGCGCGCCGCTACTTCTCGGCGTTCGATGCGTTCGCGCTGCCGAGCCGTTACGAAGGCTTTCCGTACGTCTGCATCGAAGCCGTCGCCGCGCACGTGCCGATCGTCGCGACCCGCGTCGCGGGCGCGACCGAACTGGTGGACGGCTACCACGTCGGGCTGACCGTCGGCAACGACGACCGCCCCGGCGAATTCGCCGACGCGGTGGCGCGCCTCGCCGATTTCCCCGCGCGACTCGCGGACATGCGCCGGCAGTGCGCGCTCGCCGCCCGCCATTACTCGGCGGACGCGATGGTCGAACGCACGCTCGCCGTCTACCAGAACCTGCTCGAGGAACCCGCTCGATGAACCAGCCCGTTCATGTCGCGCTGCTGCATGCGTACAGCACGCGCAATTCCGGCGACGGCCTGCTCGTCGACCTGTCGATCGGCCTGCTGCGCGACGCGTTCGGCCCGCACGTGCGGGTCTCCGTCGTCGCGGCCGATCCGGCATCGTTTGCGCACTTGCCCGACGTCCATTCCGCCCCCGTGCTGGCGGCGCGCGGCGCGGCGCGCGTCGCGCAGGCGAGCGTCGCGCCGCTGCCGCTCGTGCTCAATCCGTCGCTCGGCGCGCTGCGCAACCTGCTGAGTCGCGTCGACCTGATCGTCGGCGTCGGCGGCGGCTACCTGCGTGCGCGCAGCGCGACCGAAGCGCTGAAGCTCGAGGCCGGCCACCTGCTGCAGATGCGGCTGGCGCGCGCCGCGCGCAAGCCGACCGTCTATCTGCCGCAAAGCATCGGGCCCGCCGCGAGCCGGTCGTGGCTCGCCGCGCACATGCGGACGATGCTCGCGTCGTTCGACGACGTGTTCGTGCGCGACGACCGCTCGGCCGCGTTCCTGGCGCACAACGCGAACACGCGCCGCGCGCCGGATCTCGCGGTGCTCGAATTCGGACGCGGCCGCGCCGGGTTCGCGGCGCGCCGCCCCGCGCCCGGCGCGGCGCCCGCGCATGTCGCGATCGTGCTGCGCAAGCCGCCCGCGTGGACCGCCACGCAACGCGCGCGCTACCACGCGTCGACCGCCGCGCTGATCGAGCGGCTGTGCACCGCGTGCCGGCTGACGTTCGCAGTCCAGAGCACCGGCCGCGGCAACGACGACAGCGCGTACTACCGCTCGCTCGGCATCGACGCGGCGCATTCGCTCAAGCACGTGCTCGCGCACGACACGCCCGACGCCGTCGTGTCGGTACGCCTGCACGGCGCGCTCGAATCGATCCTGCACGGCGTGCCCGCGTATCACCTGAGCTACGAGCGCAAGGGCTTCGGCGCCTACGCCGATCTCGGCGTCGCGGACTGGGTCGCGAACGCGGCGGATTTCGACGCGGCGGCGGTCGCGCACACCCTGCTCGCCCCCGGCGCGCTCGACCGTTTCCGCGACGCGACGCGCGGCGGGCTGGCGCGCCTCCAGTCGGCGCGCGACACCCTGGTCGCGACGCTGCAAGACGCCGTCTACCGGCGCTCCGCCCGATGAAGGCGCTCGGATCCCGGCTCGGGCTGCGCGTCGGCTCGCTCGCGATGAAGTTCGCGTTGACGATCGTCGTCGCGCGCACGCTCGGCTTCGACGCCGTCGCCGCCTACGGCTTCGCCGTCGCGGCCTCGGTCGTCGCGTCGAAGGTGCTCGGGCTCGGCTTCAGCACCGAGCTGAACCGGCGGCTGTCAGGCGATGCGCCGGCCGATGCGATCCGCGCCGCAACGCGCCTGTTCGCGCTCTACGGCATCGTGTATGCGGTGCTCTGCGCGCCGCTCGCGGTTCCCGGCTGGGCGGCCGGCATGCTGCCTGTCGCGACGCTGCCGCACCTGCCGCTCGCACTCGTCGCGCTGATCGCCTGCGCCGAACACGCGGCGCTGGAGGTCAACACCTATCTGTTTTCGCTGCATCGCGCGCGGGCCGCGTCCGGGTTGCTGTTCGTGCGGACCGGCGCCTGGGCCGGCGTCGCGATCGCGGCGCTGGCGGCCGGCGCGATCGGGTCGATCGACGCGCTGTTCGCGCTCTGGCTGGCCGCCGACGTCGCGGTCGTCGCGGCGGGCTGGCTCGTCGTCGCGCGGGTCGCGCGCGCGCTGCCGGCGTCGCGGGCGCCGGCCGGGCCGCACGCGTCGCGCGGCCTGACGGGTGTCTGGCTGGACGGCCTGCCGTTCTTCGTCGCGTTGCTGCTGATGTCGGTCCTGCAATATCTCGAACGCTTCGCCGCGGCCGGCGTGCTGCCGGCCGCCGAACTCGGCCGCTACGTGTTCGTCTGGTCGATCGCGAATGCGATCCAGACCGTCGCGGCGGCAACCGTCGTCGCGGTCGCCGCGCCGCGCCTGGTGCGTGCGCGCGATGCGGCGCCCGGCGCGTTTCGACGCGAACTCGTGCGCTCGATCGGCGCATCGTTCGCGCTGACGGCCGCGGCGGCCATCGCGATCGCCGCGCTGCACGGGCCGCTGTTCCGGCTCGCGCACGAACCCGCCGATACGCTGCAGGCCGCCGGCCTCGCGATCCTGCTGATGTCGTTCGTGCTGCGCGCGCTCGCCGACGTGCTGTGGGCGGCGGCCGTCGCGCTGCGCGCGGGCCGCCCGGTCTCGCTCGCGATGGCCGGGCTGACGCTCGCGTGCCTGCCGGTGTCGATCGGCTTCGTCCGCGGCCTCGGCGCGCTCGGCGCGGCGTGCGCGCATCTCGCCGCGAGCGTCGCGATCGCCGCCGCGCTCATCTGGATCGTCGCGCCCGGCGTTGCCCGCACGGCAGGCGCCGCACCGGGAGCCGCCGATGCTGCATAAACTGATGGCAAGCGGGCCGCTGCTGAGCCGGCGGCTCGTCGATGCGATCGCCGCATGCGTCGCGCTACTGTATCTCGCGGTCTATGCGAACGCGCGCGCGCTGCTGCCCGAGTTCATCTTCCGCGACGCCGACAAGATCGAGACGCAGATCGGCGGCGGCGCGACCTACGACGGCACGTCGTTCGATGCGGTCGGCCGCTTCTATCAGGCGCTCGGCAATGCCGGCACGAGCGTGTTCGTCGCCGCGCTCGGCGTGCTGTTCATCTGGCTCGAGCTGCGGCAGACGCGCCGCGCGGGCTCGCTGTGCGCAAACCTCGTGCTGATCGCGCCCTGCCTGTTCTTCAACCTGTTCGTCGCGAGCAAGGACACGCTCGTCGTCCTGATCACCGTGCTGCTGGCGTGGGTCGCGCGCCGCACCGGGACGATGCGGACGCTGGCCGCCGCCGTCGTGCTCTATGCCGGCTACGCCGCGTTCATCCGCAGCTATTTCGTGCTGATCGTGCTGTGCGCGGGCGGCGCGTGGGCGTTTCGCCGGGTGCCTCTGCCCCTGAAGGCCGTCGGGCTGCTGCTGCTCGGCGCGGCATTGATCGCGCTGCCGGATGCCGTCTACTACTTGCTCCAGCATCCGCGCGACATGGCGGTCGACTATCTCGTCTACGAATCGCCGTTCGGCGCGCGGACGAGCTTCTACAACCCGTATCCGCCCGATTCGTTCGTGCACTTCGTCGGCAATTACGCGTACTCGGTCGTGCGGCTCAACCTGCCGATCCTGTTCTCCTTCGACGTGAAAGGGGTCGCGATGCAGGGCTTCATCGCGTTCGTGCTGGCGTCGGCGTGGCCGCGTGTCGCGCCGGCGGCCGGCACGGGCGCCGCGTCGCTGCGCGGGGGCGAGGCGCTGGCCTGCCTGGTGCTCGGCCATGTCGCCGTGTCGATGCTGTTCGAACCCGACCTCGGCAGCTACACGCGGCACCTGTCGAGCGTGGCGCTGTTCGTCGCGGTGCTGTGGCCGCTGCGTACGGCCCGCGCGTCAGCCGCCGCCCGGCCGGCCTGAGCGGGCGCGCGGCTGCCCGGCGCGCAGCGCCTGCTCCACCGCGTCGAGCGCCGGCTTGGCCGTGCGATCCGCGCGGACCAGCCCGTAGTTTCGCTGCGCGGCGTCCGGGCCGTTCGGCGTGTCGGCCCATTCGTAGATCGAGATCAGCGGCGTCGCCAGTTCTCCCGATGCCCGCAACAGCATCGTCAGGCGTTGCACCTGACGCAGGTCGCCTTCGACGCCGGCCGACGTTGCGCCATCCTCGGTGATGGCGACCGGCAAGCCGTAACGCGCCCGCACATCCTGCGCCGCCGCGCGAATCTGCGCGGGCGTCATGCCATAGGCGTGGTACGAGATCGCGTCGACGCATCCGGCCAGCGACGGCGCCAGCGGTTCCAGCAGCCGATCCGGCGCCGACCCCGCGAAAGGCGCCCGCGAGAACGCGAAGCCGATGACCGGCACGCGCGGGCGGCTCGCGCCGAAGCGCGCGCAGACGGCCTGCATGAACGGCGCGAACGTCGTGTCGACATCCCCGGTCGGCCAGTATTTGCCGAGATCGGGTTCGTTCCACAGCTCGATCGCCAGCAGCCGCGCACGGTACGCGTCGGCAAGCTGCGTCACCGTGCCGGCCAGGCTCGCGCCCGCTGCGGCGAGCGCGGCCGCGCGCCGGTCGGGCGGGGCATCGCGCGGCGCCAGCGGTTCGAGCGCGCGAATGGTCAGCAGCACCGGCAGTTGCGCGGCATGCGCCGTCGCGACCGCGGCGTCGAATGCCGCGCGATAGGCGGGCTGCTCCAGCCGGTCGGTCCAGACGCCCATCCGCACGAAACCGAAACCCGCGCGCCGGATGCGTTGCGCGTCGTCCGCCGTGAACGACTGCAGTTTGACCTGCACGCCGACGAGCGGCGCGCCGTCCTGTGCCGGCGCGGGCCACTGCGCGCGATCGCGCGCGACGGCGTATCCGGCCGTCAACGCGAGCGCGACAATCAGCGGATACCGAAAGGCGATAGGCATGGAAGTGTTCTCATGAAGCGCCACGTGCCGGTGCAGGCCGGCACGACAGCCGAAAAAACGAAGAACCGGCGCGTCGCGAGAACGTCGCCGGTTCGACCTGTCATGTGCAGGCAGTATGCCTGCGTCGCATCCCTGTTACGTCCGGTTGTACTGCTCGATATCGAGCGCGCCTTCCGCCCGCGCGACCAGCACGGCGGCCACGGTGTCGCCCGTCACGTTCGCGGCCGTGCACGCCATGTCGATCAGCCGGTCGACCGCCGCGATCACGACGATCACCTCGATCGGCAGCCCGACCGACGCCAGCACGAGGCTCATCACGACGAGCGCCGCGCCCGGCACGCCTGCCGCGCCGATCGACGCGAGCGTCGTCGTCACGACGACCATCGCCATCTGCCCCGCCGACAATTCGATGCCGTAGGCATGGCTCGCGAAGATCGCAACCGTGCCGAGATAGACCGCGAGGCCCGCCATGTTGATCGTCGAGCCGAGCGGCAGCACGAAGCTCGCGATGCGGCTGTCGACGCCGAGCCGCGTCCGGCAGGTCTCGAGATTGAGCGGCAGCGTCGCGGCGCTGCTGGCCGACGAGTACGCGAACAGCTGCACCGGCACCATCTTGCGCAGGAACGGCCACGGCTTGAGGCCGCGCAGCGCCAGCAACAGGCTGCTGAACACGAGCATCACGACCAGCAGCACGACATAGTTGACCGCGACCAGCGAGCCAAGATGGCCCAGCGCGGAGAAGCCGTGATCCGCCGTCACGTAGGCGATCAGCCCGAACACGCCGACCGGCGCGAACTTCAGCACCATGCCGATGAGCCGGAACACGACCGCCGACAGGCTGTCGAAGAACGCGCGCACCGGTGCGCCGCGCTCGCCGGACAGGTTGATCGCGAGTCCGAAGAAAACCGCGAACACGATCGTCGGCAGCAGCGCGCCATCGGCGAACGCCTTGAACGGGTTCGACGGGATCGCGGCCATCAGCGCGTCCTTCAGCGACGCGGTCGCGCCGAGCTGCGCGGCATCGATGCCGGCCGGCAGGCTGAAGCCCTTGCCGACCCCGGCCAGCGTCGCCGCGGCCATCGCGAGCATGGCGGCGGACGCCATCAGCACCGCGTAGACCGCGACCGACTTCCACGCGATCCGGCGCATCGCGGCGAGATCCGACAACGACGTGATGCCGCACACGAGCGACACGAACACGACCGGAATCACGCACATCCGGATCAACGAGATGAAAATGTCGCCGAGCGGCTGCAGCAGCGTGGCCGGCTCGCCGGCGAAATGACCGACGGCGGCGCCGAGCAGCATCGCCAGCAGGATCTGCTGCCACATCGCGAGGCGCGGCAGCGCGGACAGGGTACGCATCTTGTTCATGGAGTCTCCTTCGTGCGGGGTACCGGCGGTTCGTGCGCGTCGCTCACGAAACCGCGGCGCCGGGTTGACCGTTCGATTCATTGTCCGGGCCCGCATGCGATCCGGCAGTAGGACCAGGCTGATTCTCGTGTCCGGTTGTCCGGGAAAATCGCGACAAGGACAAGAAGGCGGGCAGCGGCGAGCGGCGATCGTCGCGGTGGAAGGCGGCCCTGAACGTCGAACGCGCAAGCGCGAATGTCCCGTGCTCGCATCTGGCAGCGTGTATTTTCCAAACACCCGCCGATATGAAATCGGCTTGCGACCGCGCCCACCGGCCGCCACAGGACATTCACGCTTGCGCGTTCGCGCGGTCAGGCGATCCGGCGAAAAAACGGGCCGCCCGACACCGGACGACCCAACCAGATCACCCTACCGACGGCACACCCCGCCGCCGATGCAGCCATTGTTGCGTAGCGGGCCGGCGAAGTGAATCAGCCGGGTCCGATATCCGGTCGGCGCCGCCGGTCAGAGCAGCAGCAGCGCCGCCGTCGCGACGAGCGTCGGCCCGAGCGCCGCCGCCAGCAAGCCGCCGACGCTCACCGATTCGTCGTGAAAGCCTTTGCGCACGATCGCGAGCCCGGCCGGGTTCGGCGCATTGGCAATCACGGTCAACCCGCCGCCCGCGACCGCGCCCGCCACGAGCATGTACTTCGCTTCGTCCGGGATGCCCGCGATCAACGAGCCGAGATAGGTGATCGCCGCGTTGTCCATGATCGCGGTGAGGCCGAGCGCGCCCGCATACAGCGCATGGGCGTCCATCGACTCGACGACGGGCTGCAGCCACCACTGCTGGAGCCCGCCGAGCACGACGAGGCCGCCCAGGAAGAACGCGACGAGCAGGCTTTCGCGCAGCATCAGCGGCGACTGGTAGCGCTCGTACGCGTGCGTGAAGCCGAGGAAGAACAGCAGCAGGCCGACGAAGATCACCGGATGGTGCGCGCTCAGCACGACG
Organism: Burkholderia sp. BCC0405; assembly: GCF_902833075.1. Taxonomy (NCBI): domain Bacteria; kingdom Pseudomonadati; phylum Pseudomonadota; class Betaproteobacteria; order Burkholderiales; family Burkholderiaceae; genus Burkholderia; species Burkholderia sp. BCC0405. Next base: position 103,154 of record NZ_CADFEO010000023.1, on the reverse strand, counting down.
CCGACCAGGAAGCCGAGATGAATCAGCGTGACGCCCACCGGCACGCGCACGGCGTCCGGCTGCGCGGCCGGCGCGGGTGCGGCGGCCAGTGCGCCGCGCATCAGCACGGTCAGCACGCTCGCGTTGATCAGCACCGCGACGAGCGCCTTCCAGCCGAACTGCGCGGCCATGAACGCGCTGTCCCAGCCCCACGCGGACGCGACCATCAGCACCGGCGGCGCTGCGTATGCAGTGAGCGTGCCGCCGATCGACACGTTGACGAACAGCACGCCGAGTGCGAGGTATTTCCAGTGCTCCTTGACGGGCGCGCCGAACAGCCGGTCGCGCAGGATCAGCGCGGCGAGCGTCATCGCGGCCGGCTCGGTGATGAACGAGCCGAGCAGCGGAATCAGCGCGAGCGACAACCACACGACGGCCACCCCGGTGTCGACCGGCAGCATGCGCGCGATGCGCAGCACGATGCCGGTGACCGCGTCGAGGATCGGCTTGCTCGCCGCGATCACCATGATCGTGAAGACGAACAGCGGCTCGGTGAATTCGCGCGATTCCGCATAGTCGAGCGCGAGCTTCGGGCCGGCCAGCGCCGTCATCGCGATCAGCAGCACGAGCGCCCAGAAGCCGAACACGACCTCGACCTCGCCGAGAAAATGGAACAGGCCCGCGTGGCGCGGATGGCGATGCGCGAGCACTTCGAAGCGCTTCGCGAAGAAGGTGTGGAGCAGCGCGAGACCGAAGATGATCGCGCCGGCAAGTTCGACGGTATGAGGCATGGCGGATTCCTGGATGAACCGGCGCGCAACCGGGCCGGAGGGTCAGAGGTGACGGACGAACCGGCGAGCGCAACGACCGGCCGTTCCTGGACCCTCAAAGGGTATCGTGCGCACTGACCTCATTGAATCGGACCAGTCCGATACTGCCGTTCCATGCGGGCACGTCGCGCTTCGTCGCGTTCCGTCGCCCGGACGGACGGCAACGGCAGGCCCGGCCATGCCGCGCGGACGTCGCGGCGTACACGCGTCGACGCTGCTCGACGCGCTATCGCAGCGCCTGCTCCGTCGAAAACGCGTGTTCCACGAAACGGATCACGTCGTCGAGCGACGACGTGCACGTGGCCCCCGCCGCGAGCTCGCGAAACGCCCCGTCCGGCCCGAAACAGATGAGCGGCTTGCGCCAGCGCTGCGCGAGCGCAATTTCCTCGGCCGTGCCGTGCCCGCCCGGCAGCGCAACGATCAGGTCGCTGCTCAGCACGTTCACGTAGTTGCGGTTGATCGTGTCCGGGGCGGCGTCCGGCTCGCGGCGCGGCAGCGGCGTGAGGATCGGGATGTCGACGAACGGATGCGGATAGCCGTCGAGCGGCACGAAGCCCGCGCGCGGATCGGCCTGCGTCGGCAGGATGCCGATCGATCGGCCGGCCCGCCCCGGCACGCCGGCGAACGCGCGCGCAACCGCCAGCATCACGCCCTGCCCACCGCCCGTCAGCAGGTTGAAGCCGGCCTGCGCGAGCCAGGCGCCGAGCGGCTCCGAAAACGCGAGCCACGGCGCCTTGCCCGAGCCCATCACGCCGATCGTCTTGTTCTGCTGTTGCATCGTGGTTTCCGGTGAAATCGTTGGGGCATGCGCGATCGCCGCGCTCATTCGAGTTCGACGCCCTTGAGTTCGGGAATCAGGCACAGCGTCGCGACCATGTCGAGCACGTAGAGGCCGGCGAGCAGCGCGATGGCCGTCTGGAACGAGTAATGCGCGGCCAGCGCGCCGACCGCAACCGGGCCGAAGCCGCCGACCGCGCGGCCGATGTTCCACAGCACGTTCTGCGCGGTCGCGCGGGCGGCCGTCGGATAGCCTTCCGACATCAGCGTTCCGTAGCCGCCGACCATCCCGTTGACGAACATGCCCATCAGCGCACCGGCCCACAGCATCGCGGCCGGGTCCGACAGCCGCGCATACGCGATGACCGTCACGACCGAGCCGAGCTGGTACAGCAGGAACGTCGGCTTGCGCCCGATGCGGTCGGCCAGTTGCCCGAACACCCAGACGCCAATCATCATCCCGACGACCGTCGCCGCCGTCCACAGCCCCGACTTCGTCAGCGAGAAGCCCATCTGTTTCGACAGGAAGGTCGGCAGCCAGATCATGATCCCGTAGTAGCCGAAGTTCTGGACCGAACACAGGATCGCGATGCCGAGGCTCGTGCGCGCGGTCCGGCCGTCCGCGACGAGCAGGCGAAACGCGTTGGGCTTCGGCTGGGCTGCGCGCTGCACGAACGCTTCAGGCTCGTGCAGCTTGTTGCGCATCGCCCAGGCGAGCAGCGCGGGCAGCACGCCGACCAGGAACATCCCGCGCCAGCCGACGTGCATCAGCAGGAACGGCGTCAGCAGCGCGGCCAGCAGTACGCCGGCCTGCCAGCCGAGCGCGACGTAGCACGACACGCGTGCGCGCTTGCTGGCCGGCCACGCTTCCGCCGCGAGCGCCATGCCGATCCCGAACTCGCCGCCCAGCCCGATGCCCGCGATGGTGCGGTACACCAGCAGATCCCGGAAACCCTGCGCGAACGCGCACAGCCCGGTGAAGATCGCGAACAGCAGGATCGTCCAGGTCAGCACGCGCACGCGCCCGTAACGGTCGCTCAGCGCACCGAACAGGATGCCCCCGGCGACGGCGCCGATCAGCGTCCACGTGACCAGCGCGCCGCCCTGCCCGGGCGTCAGGTGCAGCGCCGCCGTGATCGCCGGCAGCATGAAGCCGAGGATCAGCAGGTCGAAGCCGTCCATCGCATAGCCGATCGCCGATCCGGCCAGCGCCTTCCACGCATACGCGCCGACCGGCTCCGCGCGCGGGGCCGACGGGCCGCCGAGCGACGAGGATTTCATGTTTGCTGCCATGGTGTCCCGCCACGATTGTCCGGCGACATTCTAAGGCCTGTGCCCGTGCCCGACGGGCCGGCAGACCCGCCGCCGGCGAGGGTGCGCGCGCGTCGGCACCCGCTTGCGGGGCGGCGGGCGGGAATCGGCGGGCAGCGAACGGGAGGGAAAAACGGCGATCCGGTGGCGGCGAGGCCGGCAATGTCGCGGTCAGGCCGGACACCGGATGAAAGACAGCATGCTGGCGCAGTGTTGCCGGCCGGCCCGCTTGCGCGAACCGGACGGCGCCGGGCGGCCTCGCGGCCCGGCCGGCTTCAGCCCTGGTCGTCTCCGGGCCACCAGGTCTTGGCCCCCCGGTCGACGGCGAGCGTATCGAGATCCTTGCCTTCGAGCCATTTCGGGCGCGGGCCGCGGCCCGACCACGAGCGGCCGGTCGTCGGATCGTAGTACTTCGCAGGCGCCTTGCGTTTTCGCTGGACGATATAGCCAAGCGCGCTCAGTACTTCCTGCTGCGAAATTCCCAAAAGCTCGACCTGTTCCTTGAATGCCGCGAGCGCGGCCTGCTTCTCCTTCTGCTTCGCGTCCGACAGCTTGATGTTCAGGTCCCGAAGTTGTGCTTCGAGTTCCTGCAGGGCCTGGGTCATGTATTCATCCTCTTTGGGCATGTTTTTGCAAAAAGCTCCGATCGCGGAACCTATCACGAAGTTCCGCCGATTGGGGCTGTCAAATGTATGTATCCATTGCCTGAGCCGGCATGGCTTGCGCGATACGCACTAAACGACGTCACGCGTCAATCAATGGCAAGACAGGACCGGGCCGGCAACGCGCAGCCCGCCATGGACGAAGGCACGGCGAGCGGCTGGGCAAGTAAGCGCCGCACTTGGCACGGCGCGGCATGGCGCGAATGATAGCAGTGCTGGGCGCCGTGTTGCAGAATCCGGCGGCCGGCGTCGCTGCGAACCGGCCGTTTACCTGTAGACGTCGCGGGCGTCCCACGCGATCCAGTCGAACAGCGCGCGCAGCTTCGCGCCGCGCGCCGCGTTCAGCGCGGCCGCATGCGCGACGCGCCCGGCGAGATGCGCGCGGAAATCCGGATGCGCATCGCGATTCTGCGATGCCGGCCCGCTCCGGACGCAGTTGGTCAGGATGGCCTTCAGGAGATCGAACTCGTCGCGCGCCAGATTCGGATGACGATTGACGACCACGCCGGCCAGTTGTTGCCGCATGCCGCGCCGCATCACGCGCGTCTTGCGCAGTTGCAGCGCAAAGCCCTCCTCGAGCGCGATCGCGGCGACCCGGACCTGCAGCCGCTCGACGTCGCGCGCCAGCGCGCCGCCGCCGGAAAAGGCGAGATCGTCGGCATAGCGCGTGTAGGTCGCGCCGAGCGATCGCGCGAGCGCGGCGAGCCGCATGTCGAACCGGAATGCGCTCAGGTTCGCCAGCGCCGGGGACGTCGGCGCCCCTTGCGGCAGATGCCGTTCGCGATAGCGCTGGCGGCCGATCCAGTCGAACCGGTCGCGCAGGTCGGGCGCGAGCAGCCGCGCGGACGGCACGCGATTGGTGCACAACCCGGTGAGCGTCCGCGCGACTTCGGCCGGATATCCGAGCGTGACGAACAGCGCGTGCACGCGGGCGGCGCGTATCGATACGAAGAAATCCGCCAGATCGAAACGGACGACGACATCGCGATCCGCATGCGGCGCCGCGAACGACACGATGCCGTGCCCCTTGCGAAAACCGTGCACGGCACCGTGCGGCGCGATGCGATCGAGCAGCCCATGCAGGATGCGGCGCTGCGCTTCGCGCAGCCGGCCTTTCGGGATTTCGACGAGACGGCTGCCGCCGCTGCGCTTGTCGTGCGCCACGTACGTGTAGTGATGCAGCGGCGTGGCGCTGCCGCGCGCGTCGGCGCGCCAGTGCTCGGACAGCCAGTCGAGCGCCGGCGCGCTCACGCCGAGCCAGCCGGCAAGATCGCCGGGCGTCGCCCATTGCGGCACGTCGCAGCCGGCGAGCGGCGCCGGCAACGGCCGCTGGACCGGCGCACGCCGCACGACACGGATCGCGGCCGGCCGATCGTTGCCGGACCAGGCAAGCACGAAAGCCGGCGCATCGACGAGGACCGCCGCCAGCGTATCGATGTCGACGTCGTCCCAGCGCGCACCGAAGCGGGCGAGCGCGGCATCCGCGACTTCGTGCGTCCACGGTGGCGCGCTGCCGAGCACGGCCGCCATCCGGGACAGGACGCCGGCGCGTTCAGGCGCACCGGCCAGCATTGCTTCGGCAATCGTGCGGGTGGTGTCGAACAGGGAGCCGGACATGGGAATCGATGGGCGGGACGGTGAGCCAACGTGACTGGTGCTGCGAGGAGCGATGTTGCGCAACGCGCAACCGTGCTCCTTGCGACGCATCGGGGTGTCGATCTGATCCACGGGGTAGCCCCGTAGTCCTGGAACATCGGTTGCCTGTTCCGGGCGTGTGCTTGACCCACCGGCCCGCGATGCGACTTTAATGGCCGCGAACGCGGCGTGTCAAACCTGGCTTGACTTGTTCGAGTTCGTCAGGGGGCGGGCAATGGCATCGTCATGTGCTTGCCATCCGTGAGCCCGGTGTCCTGACGCTCCCGGCAGGTTCGGGAACTCGCGCAGTGTAGCGTCTTTCCGCGCCGGGCCGACCCGGCCGGCGCCGACTTCGAAGGATGTGCGCCGCGCAGCGCGCGCACCGGACGAGCCACGCGCCCGAACGTCGGGCAGGAACCCGTCCGGTTTCCCGTCCGGGGAATCGTCCCGCGCCTCGCTCGAACGCTTGAGCCCCCATGAACGCCCATGCGCTCCGGCCGCCACGCCATTAACCATCGAATCAATATTCGCCGCCGATTATTTGAATATCGAAATAATCAAAAAACAAAAACAACAGACCACATAATTCAGTCAAATATAATTCAAACAAAATTATCGAATCCGATTAACGATAAATTAATACGATTGGCGCCATCAAATTCAAATAAATAATCTGTGTTGTGCGCCGCAACACCGCGAATCAAAAATCAACGATGCCCGGAGGCGCAGCACGATTTATTTCATTCGTGCTTGGTCGCACAGTTTCCACCTTGTCAGGCCACTGTTGATTTCCAGATACTTGTGAATCAGCAATCCGGAAAGACGGACACGTCTTCCCGGACTTGACCGACGTCGTCAGATCGCATTAATTCATTCAATTCGATATCAAAGGAAAATCATGAAGAAGATTGCAACCGTGCTGTTTTCAGCACTGATGCTGGCCTCCACGTGCGCGTCCGCGCAGGCGCTTTGCAAGGCCGGCAAGATCGACAAGATCGAAACCGACCCCACCGGCAACCTGCTGGTGACCATTAACGACGGCGTCTACTCGTTCAGCGCCAAGGAAGTTTATTCAATTATTTACCAGGCGTATTCTGAAAACCGGAATCTTTTTATCTACGGCAATAATTGCGCGAATGGCTCGCCGGCAACCCGCTTCGCCATTCGCTAATCAATCTTGAAATGCTCGACGATTATCGGTACGTGGAGCCTGGTGCTGGATTGACAGTCTGAATCCAGCGTCATCGCGGGCTGGGGTGTCGGCGCTGCGCATCATGACACTTTCATGCCCGCTACCCGATCACCCCCTGCCAGTTCCGCCCCGGCATCCACGAAACGGGCCGTGCTTACCGTGACGGGACAGGCATTATCGCGCCTTTGTCGCCGCAGGCGGCATCAGCGATCCAGCAACCGCCCCAGCCGCATCATCGTGACGTTCACGCCGAGATGGCGCATCGACGGTTGCACGATCACGCAGTTGTCGTACGGCGTGACGATCGCGTCGTCGCCGTCGCGCGCGATCTCGGTGCCGGCCCGCTCGATCACCTCGAGCCCCGTGAACGGTTGCGAGAACCGGAAATCCATCGAACGCGCGACGACCGGCTCCGTGATCTCCACGAACATCTGACGCACCGGCGCGGCTTGCGTGAGGAAGGCCGCGACGTCGTCGCGCGCAACCACGCCCGCATGCAGCAGGAAGCGCGCCGCGCTGTCGAGCGCGACATCGCGCGCGCTCGCGGCGAAGTGCTGGCCCGTCTCGATCAGCAGCGCATTCTTCGCGCTCGCCGGATCGCCGAAGCCGCCGTAATCGCGCAGCCGCGTGCCGTTCGCATGGCCGCGATCGACGATCACGTGCTCCGGCGTGCCGATTGCGGCCGCCAGCGCGATCGCCTTGTCGAGCGGCCCGGTCATCATCAACGGTGCGGACGCTTCGTGCATCGAATGAATGTCGAGCAGCAGGTCGACCGTATCGAGCAGCGGACGCATCGCGCGCGCACGCGCGAGTTCGCGGCTGTCGCGCGTGCCGTCGAGCGTGGCCGGCGTCCACACGCGATTCATGTCCTCGTCGAGGTAGCGCGTCGCATCGGCATTCACCGCGCTGAAGCGCTCGTATGCGGCGACGTTGCCGAAGCCGAGCGACAGGCGGCCCGCCACCGGACGCAGGCCGGCGGCCAGCAACGTGTCCACCGCGATCGCACCGCTGACTTCGTTGCCGTGCGTCAGCGCGAGGATCATCACGTGCTTGCCGGGCCGGCCGCTGTCGAACGTGTGCAGATAGTCGATGCCCGTATTGCCCGCGCGCCAGCGCGCGATGTCGGGGAAGGCCACTTCGATCGGATAGGCCGGCAACGCGGCGCGGATGGCTTCAAGCGTGGTCATGTCGGAAAGGCTCAACAGGGTTCGGGAAAGGCGCGGCCGGCGCGTGCCGGTTGCGCCGGAATCGGGTTCGCGGCCGGCGCGTCACGCCCCGGTCGCGCGCGTCGACGGCGCGCCGGCGGCCGCCGCGCCGCGCATCCGGCGGCCGAGCGAGATCACCGACGTGATCCCGAGCACGGCCGTCGCCATCACGTAGAAACTCGGCGCCAGCTTGTTGTGCGTCGCGTCGATCAGCCAGGTCACGATCAGCGGCGCGAAGCCGCCGAACAGCGTCACCGAGAAGTTGTACGACAGCGCGAGGCCCGTGCCGCGCGTGCTCGTCGGGAAGATGTCGGCGAGCAGCGCCGGCAGCGGCGCGAGGCTCACCGCGATCAGCAGGCCGACCAGCGCCTGCACCGCGAGCAGCGTCCCGACCGTCGGATAGCGGTTCAACATCACGAACAGCGGCCACGTCGTGACGCCGACCAGGATCAGCGCGATCAGCATCACGCGGATGCGGCCGAAACGATCCGACAGGTGTCCGACGACCGGTGCGGCGACCATCAGCATCGCGCCCGTGACGACCGCGCCGAGATACGACGACGTGGCCGGGATATGCAGTTGCCTGACCGCGTACGTCGGCATGTACAGCTTGTGCACGTAGTTGAACGCCGTGGCCGTCGCGACGACGCCCGCGCCGAGCAGCAGGTTCGCGCGATCGCGAGCGAACACGTCGCGCAGCGGCGACTTCGCTCGCCCCTTCTCGCCGAGCCGGCGGAAATCGGCCGGTTCGTCGATGTTGCGGCGGATGTAGAGCCCGACCGGGCCGATCAGCAGCCCGACCGAGAACGCGACGCGCCAGCCCCACGCATGCAGCTGGCCGGTCGTCAGCAGCAGGCTCAGCAGCGCGGACACGCCGGCCGCGAGCACCGTCGCGAGCCCCTGCGTCGACATCTGCCAGCTCGCGAAGAAGCCGCGCCGCTTCGCATCGGCCTGCTCGACCATGAACGCGGTCGCCGCGCCGAATTCGCCGCCGGTCGAGAAACCCTGCAGCATCCGCGCGGCGATGATCAGCAGCGGCGACGCGATGCCGATCTGCGCATACGTCGGCGCGAACGCGATCATCGCGGTGCCGAGCATCATCAGCCCGATCGACATCGTCAGCGACGCCTTGCGGCCCGCGCGGTCCGCATAGCTGCCGAGCACGATCGAGCCGAGCGGGCGCGTGACGAACGAAATGCCGAACGTGCCCACCGACAGCAGCAGCGAAGTCGCCGCGTCGTGCGTGGGGAAGAACAGCTGGCCGATGACGATCGCGAAATAGCCGTAGATCAGCAGGTCGTAGAACTCCAGCGCGTTGCCGATGCTCGCGGCGCAGATCTCGCGCCACGGATTGTGCGGGGCCGGCGTCGCGGCGTGCGTGTTGCGGGTCATCCCTGTGCTCCTCCGGTCATGCTGGCCATCAGGATGTTGAGAGACGGTGCGCGGCTTTGCCGGCGGCCGTTCGGGCCAGTCAAGCGCGGAGTGTAGGCAACGCGGGGCGGGCGTTCGTGCCGTTTCGGCACGCAATCGTGCCGATCGGCGCGCGGGCCCCGGAACCGCCGCTCACGGCGGGCTATGCCGCGCCGTCGTCGCGTGACGGCGCGGTGCGCCAGATCGCATCCAGCACCGGGTGCGGGTCGTTCCGGCGCCGGTACAGCGCGATGTCGAAGCCGATCTGCCAGTCGGCGCCCCCGACGATCGCGAGTTCGCCGCGCCGCACGTCGTCGGCGACGAGCCGCTGCGGCAGCCACGCGAGGCCGAGCCCGCGACGCGCCATCGCGAGGATCGCTTCATACGAATCGGCCTGGTACACGGGGCGCAGCGTCGGGCGGTTCGGCATTTCGGCAAGATGCCGTGCGAGCACCGCGCGCAGCGTCAGCGTGCGCGCGAACGCGAGCCATGGCACCGGCGCCTGCCCCGCCGGCAGCCGGTAGCGCACGCTGCCGCGCGCATCGAACGCACTGACCGGCACCAGCACCTCGCGCGCGACCGACAGCCAGTCGAAGCGGTCGCGATCGATCAGCAGCCGCGTATGCGGGCTCGAATAGACGATCAGCATGTCGGCATCGCCGGCCGTGAGTTGCAGGATCGCTTCCTCCGCGCTGCCGGTCGATACGGTCGCCGTGAAGAAGCCTGCGCGCGCAACCGTCTCGTCGTACCAGTCGGGGAAGAAGGTGGCCGAGAGCGTGCGGCCGGTCGCGATCCGGAGATTGTTCTCCAGCACCGGCGTCGCTTCCTGAAGTTGCGTGCGGGCGCCGTGCAGGATGTCGAGCGCGTTCGACGCCGCATCGAGGAACACGGTGCCGGCCGCCGTCAGTTCGAGCGGCTTCGTGCGCGCGATCAGGCGCGTGCCGACCCATTCCTCGAGCGACCGGATGCGGCGGCCGAACGCCGGATGCGTGACGAAGCGGTTCTCCGCCGCGCGCGTGAAGCTGCGCGTGCGCGCGAGTTCGACGAAGTCTTCGAGCCATTTCAGTTGCATGGCTGGGCTCCCGGGTGGACGACGAGGTGCGGGCCGGTGCCCGCTCGCGAACGGCATGCATGGCGCGGCCGCCGACATGGGCAGATGCGGCTCGTGCGGCTCTGCGGCTCATGCGTCGCAGGCCGTGCAGGCCACGCGGGCCGCGCGCGGCGTCCGGATCCTACAGCGCCTGCGGCGCATCGCGCAGCACGGCGCGCAGCGCAGTATCGAACGGCGTCGCGTGATCGATCCCGGCCGCGCGCACGCGCGATGCGTCCAGATGGCAATCGTACGGGCGCGGCGTCGCGTCGGTCGGCTGGTCGATCCGCTCGAGCGCGGCTTCGATGCCGAGCGCGGCCGCGATCCGCTGCGCGATGTCGTACTTCGTCATCGGCTCCTCGCCCGACCAGTGACGGAGGCCCGTGATCGACGCCCCCGCGAGATGGCGCAGCGTCAGGTCGCGGATGACGTCCGCGACGTCCGGCGTATAGGTCGGGTAACGGATCGCCCATGCGTCCATGCCGACCGGGCCGGCGCCCGGCCGAGCGGATGCGACGATCGCCGGCACGAGGCTCGTGACGGCCGATTCGCTCCAGTCGACGATCGGCCCGAACAGCAGCGGCAGACGCAGCACGCACGACAGCGGCGACGCGGCGAGCAGCGCCGCCTCGCCTTCCAGCTTCGTGCGGCCGTAGATGTTCAGCGGATTCGGGGCGGCGTCCTCGCGGTACGGGGCAGCCTTGCCGTCGAAGACGTAGTCGGTGGAGATGCCGAGCGTCCATGCGCCATGGCGCGCGGCAAGCGCACCGATGCGGGCCGGGGCGGTGACGTTGATCGCGCGGGCGCCGGCAGGATCGCGTTCGCAGACGTCCGGACGGCGTTCTGCCGCGCAGATGATCACGGCGGCCGGTTGGCGGGTGGCGAAGAGGCGTTCGAGGGCCGGCTCGTCGAGGACGTCGAGTTCGGCGAGGTTTTCCGGCGGCAGTGCGAGGCGTTTTGCGCCTGCGCTTTGCGGGTTCCGGAGGGTCGCGACGAGGTTCAACGACGATTCGCGGGCCAGGGACGCGGCAACCGCGCGGCCGAGGAGGCCGGCGGCGCCGATGAGCAGGACGGTCGGGAGGGCGGTCGACGTGGTCGGGTTTGGCATGGGCGGCAATCCGGGTGATTGGGGGGCGCGAAGTCTCGATCGACATTCGAGCCATGGTGGTGCGGAGGATAGCCGAGTATCGCAGCCGGCACATCGTGGCGGCAGATCGGAAACGCCTGGACGGACGGGTGTCACGCGCACCGCGGCCGACGGCGAGCACGGCGCACCGTCCGCCGGAATGACGCCCGTGCTGCCGGCGACGTCGGCTCGCTGCACGGCCGCCCCCGCGTGCGTGCGATCTGCGGCGCCGCCACACCGCGCGCCCCCGCCAACGAGCAAAGCCCGGTGCGCTTGCACGCACCGGGCGGTCACATCGGCAGGCAACGCCGCCCCGCCTTACTTCCGGTCGAGCGAATACCGCCCCGGCCCGGTCAGGGCGAGCAACAGCAACCCGCCGATGATGCTCACGTTCTTGTAGAAGTTGATCATCGCCATGTATTGCTCCATCCCCTGCAGCGCCCAGTAGCGATGGCCGATCAGCGCGGTCGCGAGCGTATAGGCGGCGAACACGAGTGCGAGCGGACGCGTATAGAAGCCGATCGCGATCAGCAGGCCACCGGCCAGTTCGACCCCGACCGCGATCGCGGCTGCCAGCTCGGGCGCCGGGTTCCCCGTCGACGCCATGTATGCGACCGTGCCCGAGAAGCCGTTCAGCTTCTGCCAGCCGAACAGCACGAACAGGATCATCAACAGCACGCGAGCCGCCAGCAGCAGCTCGTCCTTCTTCGATTCCAGCGAAACGTAACGCATGACAATCACCCTTGAATTGACGGTTTGATGCGTCCGGTGCCGATACGCGCCACATTGGCGCGCCAGGTCGGCAACGAACCACTCCTCGCACGGTCGGACAGCAAGCCGGCTGGCCCGCCGCCGAAGAATCCGTCCGGCCGCGCCGCTCCCGGCGCGCTCCGGATCGGTTCTGGCGAAGCACGGATGCAGTCTACTGTCCCGCCACGAATCATCAATCCGTCAAAACAAGATTCGCTGTCTCAAATAGGTGGACAATCGAGCGAAACAAGGCCGTGACGCGGCAGCGACGAATCCGATCAAATCGACCTGACCTCATGTTTCAAGAGCATGAAAACTGCCCGCGCCTATCCGGATTCCGTATCCAGTCGATATTGAAGCGCCAATTGGCGCGTACAGGCCACATCGACGCATCGCAATCGTTATTCGACGATACGTTATGCGCACGAATCTGCTGTCAGTGAATTAAGTGGGAAATTCGGCATTCTTTCCAATCGGCGACTCATCCTGTTTCGGGAAAAGACGCCTGGCCTGGAAATGCACATTGGCAAGCGAAAACGTTTCACGCGCGAGCGGGTCGATGTCATCCGCGGCGGCTTTCGTCCAGTGGACAAGGATTTCAGCCCGATAGCCGCCGGCAGGAACACCTTCCACGCACCGTCGATCGATCCGGTGTTTAGCAGGGCAAGCGAGACTACGTGATCAGGCATTCACGCGCTCGGCAAGTTTTCAATGCCGGCAAAAAATCCTTGAATAAATACAATCGAGGCGATGTGTTAACGGCAAAAAATCGCAAACCTTTAGCCCGCGCTACGCCGCCGCATTTCTTTCTGCATTTTTTTCGACATGCATTACAAAAAATTACCATGCAATACCGATTTAAATATACGATAGCGCACGTCCTTACGTTTTCCCGACACTCCCGTGAACCCCGGAACGCGTCGCACCGGACGCGGCCGGCAGGCGAACCGCCGCAGGCCGTCACGGCAGCCGCTCGTCACGGGATCGCTTTTCAACCGGAGACCACCCATGGCAACGAACACGCCTGTGAACAGCAGCGCGAACGCGAACAGCCTGATGCAACAGGCGGCGCAATCGATCATCAACGGCTCGACCGGCAATCCGTCGATGGACGTCGGCACGCTCGTCAAGACGCTGGTGAACGCGAAGACGGCCGGCCGGGTCGCGGCGCTCGCCGCGTCGCAGCAGACCAGCACCACGCAGATTTCCGCATTCGGTGCGCTGTCGTCGGCGCTGGGGGCGCTCGAGGCGGGCCTCGCGTCGCTGACGAATGGCGCGCTGCAGTCGACGTTTACCGCGGTCGCGAGCGGCAAGGGCCTGACCGCGACGGCGGGCGCAGGCGCGGTTGCCGGCACCTACACGGTCGGCGTCACGCAGATCGCGACCGCGCAGGCGCTGGCTTCGTCGGGCTTCGACGGAAGCAAGGCGCTCGGCACCGGCACGCTGACGCTGTCGCTCGGCAGCCAGTCGTTCAAGGTCGACGTGAACGGCACGAACAACACGCTGTCGGGCATCGCGGCCGCGATCAACGCCGCATCGAACAACCCGGGGATCAGCGCGACCGTCATCAACGGCACCGACGGCGCGCACCTCGTGCTCGCATCGACGAAGACGGGCTCGGCGAACGCGATCAGCGTCGCGGTCGGCAACGTGGCCGACGACAACGGGCTGTCGAACCTCGGCGTCACGTCGACGGCCGACACGACCGGCGGCGCGTCGAAGATCGACTCGGCGAACAGCGCGGCCGCGTGGCGGCAAAGCGCCGTCGCGCAGGACGCGAAGTTCACGCTCAACGGCATCGCGTCGACCAGCGCGAGCAACGCGGTGTCGGGCGTGCTGAACGGCGTCACGCTGAACCTGTCGGCGGCCGCGGTCAGCGCAACCGATACGCAGACGCTGACGGTCAGCACCGATACGAAGTCGCAGGCGGCCACGATCACGAATTTCGTGAACCTGTACAACACCGTCGTCAAGACGACGGGCGCACTGTCGAGCTACACGGAAGGGGCAAGCTCGCAGGGCGCGCTGATCGGCGATTCGACGCTGAACACGATCCGCAACTCGCTCGCGTCGATCGTCGCGCGCGGCGTCCCCAACGAGAACGGCAACGGGCACACGAACCTGCTGGCGATCGGCATCTCGCTCGAGAAGGACGGCACGCTGAAGGTCGACAGCGCGAAGCTCGACAGTGCGCTGACCAACAACCCGTCGGGCGTCGCGCGCCTGTTCAACTCGACGAACGGGATGGGCAAGCACCTGACCGACCAGATCGCGCCCTTCACGAAGAAAGGCGGGATGATCGAGGTGCGCACGAACGCGCTGAGCGCCGACCTGAAGCGCGTCACCCAGCAGCAGACGGACCTGGCCGACTATACCGCGCAACTGACCAAGCAGTACCAGGCGCAGTTCACGGCGCTCAACACGCTGATGGCCAAGATGAACTCGAACACGCAGTACCTGACTCGACTGTTCGGCGGCGCCAACAGCAGCGGCACGCTGGCGAACAAGTGACGAGCGTCCGGGCCGCACGATGATCGTGGCGGCGGCCGCCGGTCAATGGATGATCGACCGGCTCGCGCCGCCGCGCGCGCCTCTGCTCGCGATGTCCCGCCAGGACACATCGCTCAGGCCCGGCTGTGCGCGAGCGCGCGACGGGCTCCCTTCGCCATCGCGGCACGCAACCTGTCCGCGGTTCGCCCGAAACAGAGGCGCCGTCAGCCGAGACCTTCCACCCGATCGGCGAACAAGTCGATCGCACGCGACACCTGACGCCCGAAATAGCCCGGCCGCTCGCGCTCGTAGGCGCGCAGCAGCGACGTGCATTCACGCTCGGCCCAGCGCCACACGGGGCCCTGCTTCGCGAAGACCGGATGAGCGTGCAGCTCGGCCGGTACCGTGTGCTCGTCGTCCCAGCCCCAGAAATACGCGTGGCGCGCACGCGCGAACGGCATCCCCAGATTGCTCGCCACGGTCTCGTCGTGGCGCAGCGTGAAATCGACGATTTCCTTGCGCGCACGGCCGCCGATATCGTGACGCGCCTCGATCCAGCAGTGATATCTCGCCAGCTGCGACAGATGCCGCGCGGTGCGGCGCCGCTCGCGCGTCGTGCACAGCGCATACAGGTTGCCGCCGCCGAAATCCAGCACCTCCCCACCCGCGAACGGCCGGTAAGGCTTGCCGGTCAGCAGGGTCAGCACCTGCGCGCCGACGATCGCGTAGTCGGCACATCGCATGTAGCCGCTGCGCGTCGTCGCTTCCGACACGCTCCGGTGGACGGCTTCGTCGATCACGGCGTGCAGCGTGGCATCTACCGGGGCCGCCAGGATCGGCGGCTGGCTCATCGTCGTGACGGGGTGCGCGGGAAGCGGATGCGGATTCAACGGTTCGTCGGCAAAAATGCGCTCGGCGGCGCGATATTACGAATCGTTACAAGAAACGGCGGAAGCGTTTGATCAGATTTGTGTGCTTTTGTCGTCCGATGTGGACATGCGCGGGGGCGGGTGGGGGTTGCCGCAAACCGCGGGACGCAACGGGTCGGATGGACGAGCGGTGGCGTCGCGCTCGACGCCCAGCGCTTGGGGCGTATGGCGTATGGCGTAGGGCGTAGGGCGTAGGGCGTAGGGCTTGGGGCTTGGGGCTTGGGGCTTGGGGCTTGGGGCTTGGGGCTTGGGGCTTGGGGCTTGGGGCTTGGGGCTTGGGGCTTGGGGCTTGGGGCTTGGGGCTTGGGGCTTGGGGCTTGGGGCTTGGGGCTTGGGGCTTGGGGCTTGGGGCTTGGGGCTTGGGGCTTGGGGCTTGGGGCTTGGGGCTTGGGGCTTGGGGCTTGGGGCTTGGGGCTTGGGGCTTGGGGCTTGGGGCTTGGGGCTTGGGGCTTGCGGCTTGCGGCGGCTCGATCGTGCGATGGAACGAATGAAGGTGGGGCCGTGCGTCGGCGACACGCCGTCGTTCGTCACAACGGACAGCCCGTAACCGGCTGGTCAGTGCGGCGGCCTGGCTGCGACAGGCGGCCTAGCCGCCTTCGACCGCATTGAAATTCCCGACGCATTCGCCGCATTGCACGTTCGGCCCGAACGCCGCGCCGGGTTCACGCCATCCGGGGCATGGCCGATACACCCCTCGCGCCGCTTGTCGCAACGCGTCCGAGACGCATCGCGACGAGCCGGCCGTGCTTGCAGCCACCGTGCGCCGCCGCCACGCGCGTCGCGACGAACCCGCGCGCAGGCGGCCGCCCGTCCGGCACGCCACCCCACCGCGCCCGGCAAACCTCGAACGGCCCACCGCGTGCGCTGTTACGCGGCGATCCGTCGACGGAAATGCTCGGTCCCGGCCACGATCTTGTCGAGCACCGCATCGAGCGCCCAGAACCGTTCACGCACGTCGTAGTCGATCGCGCGGCAACGGATCGATGCGAAGGTGCCGATCCGCTGGTGATAGAGCTTCGCGAGCGCCGGATACCCCAGCGCCTCCGACACCGCCGAAACGACGAGGAACGTCGAGAGCTCGTCGGCCAGCGCCGGATTCGTATCCCCTTGCGTGCGCAACCACCGGTACAGATCCGGATGGAAGTTGGTGAACACACCGTTGAAGCCGGCGGAACCCGCTTTCATCGCGTCCCAGGCAATCGCGGCGTTCGCGTTGAGGATCTTCAGCGGCGAGCCCTCGGCGAGCGCGACCCGCCGCTTCACCGTCTCCAGGTCGCAGCTCACGTCCTTGAGCATCACGAAGCGGCCCGTGTCGATGCACGCGCGCAGTTCGTCATCCGACAGCAGCCGCCGGTACGGCGCCGGACACTCGTACAGCCCGAGCGGCAGATCCGACGGCAATCGCGCGAGCAGCCGGTGAAGATGGTCGAGCAACGCGGCGCTGCCCTTGCGCTGCGGATCGAGCCGGTTGGTCACGAGCACGACGCCCTGCGCGCCCGATTCGGCCGCCGCGCACAGCTCCTCGGCCTGCGCGTCGAGATCGTCGCTGATGTGCCCGGACGCGACGACGGGCACGCGCCCGGCCACCCGCTCGACCACGAAGCGCGCGAGTTCCGCGCGTTCGGCCAGACTCAGGAACTGCATCTCGCTCGACTGCGCGACCGCGAACAACGCATCGGCGCCGTGTGCCAGATACCATTCGATGAGCCGCTCGAGCCCGGCGTAGTCGATCGCGCCGGCATCGTCGAACGGCGTCAGCATCACCGGGACGATGCCCTCGATGGTCACGTTCGATTGCTGCGGGTGTTGCATCTGTTTCTCCTTGCTTCAGTGAATGCGGGGCGCATACCGCGTGCTCAGGCCGGCAACGGCCCGGGCGCGGCGTTCGCGGCCTGTTCGGGAATCGGCTTGCGCACCAGCAGCAGGTACGCCATCGCGCCCGCGAACGCGATCGCCGCGGCCGTCAGCAGCGCCGGCACGAACGACCACTTCTGCGCAATGATGCCCGTCAGGATCGGCGCAAGCGCGCCGCCGACGAAACCGCCGAAATTCTGGATCGCGCCGAGCGACGCGATGCGGCTCGGCGGCGCGGCCGCCGTCGCGAGCGCCCACGAGCAGGCCGACGCCGCGTTGGCGAGAAAGATCACGACCGAAATGCACGCGAGCGCGACCGTGTTGCTCTGCACGAGCGCGGCGGGAATCGTGAACGCGACCATCCCGAGCATCGCGACCACCACCGCATTGCGCCGGCTCACGACCGGCGAACGGCTGCGGCGCGTGACCAGGTCCGACAACCAGCCGGCCAGCAGCGAGCCGACGAATCCGCACAGGAACGGCACCGACGCGGCAAAGCCGGTGCGGATCAGGCTCATGTGCCGCTCCATCGTCAGGTAGCCCGGCAGCCAGGTCAGGTACACCCAGTTCAGGTACACGGAACCGAAATAGCCGATCAGCATCCCCCAGGTCGTGCCGTGCGAGAACAGGCCGCGCCATTCGGCGAACGTCAGCTTCGGCGCCGCGACCGCGCTTTGCGCATCGGCGTCGAGATAATTGCGCTCGGCGGCAGTCAGTTGCGCGCGCACCGGATCGCGGTACAGCGCGAACCAGGCGACGGCGACGACGAGACCGGCCGCGCCCGTCGCGATGAACGCCCAGCGCCAGTCGAACGACGCGACGAGGATCGACAGCAGCAACGGCGCGAGCGCGGTGCCGAGCGGCGACGCGGCGTTGAAGATCCCGGTCGGCGTGCCGCGCGCGCGCAGCGGAAACCAGTTGCTCACCACCCGCGCGGCCGACGGGAACTGCGGCGCCTCGCCGATGCCGAGCACGATGCGCGCGACGATGAACCAGCCGAACGTCGACACGATGCCGCCCGCCGCCTGCGCGAACGACCAGACGATCAAGCCGATCCCGAGCAGCCGGCGCGGCCCGATGCGGTCGACCAGCCCGCCGACCGGGAACTGGCACAGCGCATAGCTCCACGAGAAGGCCGACAGCAGCAGCCCCATCTGTGAGAGCGACAGGCCGAGATCGCCGCGGATCGCCGAGCTTGCGACGGCCAGCGTGCCGCGATCGAGGTAGTTGACGATCCCGCTCGCCATCAACAGCGCGAGCGCGATGCGTTGTCCGCGCCGGATACGTGGCGGGGCGGGCGGAACGGTCGGGGTTTCGTTCATTGCGGTTGTCTCCATGTCACTGGTATCGGCCGGTTCCGGCCTGTCCGTCTCATGCGGAATTCAGGTTTCCAGGCGCGCCACTTCGTCACGCGTCGGGATCGAGGTCTGTGCGCCGTAGCGCGTCACGCTGATCGCGGCGGCGCGCTGGCCGAAGCCGATCGCGTCGATCATCGATGCGCCGCCCGCGCGGGCGGCCGCGAACCCGCCGACGAACGTGTCGCCGGCCGCGGTCGTATCGACGGCGACCACCGACATCGCACGCAGGCGGCCGTTGCCCGCCCCGCCGCGCCAGCACACGCCGCGCGCGCCAAGCGTGACCAGCACGTTGCCCACGCCCTTCGCGCACAGCGCGTCGGCGGCACGCACGGCGGACGCGTCGTCGCCGACGGCGACGCCGGTCAGCGACTCGGCTTCGGTTTCGTTGACGACGAGGTAGTCGACCCGTGCCAGCAGCGCGTCGAACAGCGGCTGGGCAGGCGCGGGATTGAGCAGCACCGGCGTGTGGTGCGCGGAGGCACAGGCAATGGCGCGCGCGACCGTCGTCGCCGGCACTTCGAGCTGGCACACCAGCATCGCGGCCCCGGCGATCGCTTCGCGCGCCGCGTCGATCCGGCCGGCATCGAGACGCGCATTCGCACCGGGCACGACAACGATGCTGTTCGCGCCGCCCTCGTCGACCGTGATCGTGGCCACCCCGGTCGCCGTACCGCCGATCCGGTCGAGATGCGTCACGTCGATGCCCTCTGCCGCCAGCGCGTCGTAGAGGCGCGCACCGAACGCGTCGTCGCCGACGCAGCCGATCATCGCGACCGACGCGCCCAGGCGCGCGGCCGCGACCGCCTGGTTCGCTCCCTTGCCGCCGTGAACGGTCTGGAAATCCGTGCCGAGCAGCGTCTCGCCCGGCACCGGCAGGCGCGGCGCGCGTGTGACGAGGTCGATGTTCACGCTGCCGACGACGGCGATACGAGGGGGATAGGCGTCGCTCATTTCCGAATGTAATCGCTTACATTTTCGGCGGACAAAATGGCCGGAACGGCCGTCGTCGATGAAAATTTCACGTTATGGATGGAATCCATGTCTGACATAATAAGGAGGCATGTCAAGATAGCGCTTACATTCTCACAGGGTCGAGCGAGAACGCAAGCGGCGCCACCATGAATCGAGGGTAAACAATGACGCATTTGACAACGCGTGGCGCCGCCACGCCGGGAGCCGGCCGATGAGCACGCCACCGTCCCGCGGCGGCGCGCCCCGCGCGCGCCGCGGCAGCGGCCGCTCGGTGCTCGGCGATGTCGCGAAACTGGCCGGCGTGTCGACCGCCACCGTCTCGCGCGTGTACAACGATCCCGGCAAGGTGTCGGCCGACGTGCAGCAGCGCGTGCGCGACGCGGCGCGCACGCTGAACTGGATTCCGAATGCGGCGGGGCGTGCGCTCGCGTCCACGCGCACCCACATCACCGGCGCGATCATTCCGACGCTCGACGACCAGGTGTTCGCATCACAGGTCGCGGGCATGCAGACGGTCATGGCCGAGCACGGCATCACGCTGTTCCTCGGCTGCTCGAACTACGATCCCGCGCAGGCGCTGGCCCAGGTGCGCGCGATGCTGTCGCGCGGCGTGGAAGCCGTGTCGCTGGTCGGCGAAGCGTATCCGCCGGAACTGTTCGAACTGCTTGCGATGCACCGCGTGCCGTACGTCGTCACTTATGCGTATCGCGACGACAGCCCGCACTGCTGCATCGGCTTCGACAACCGCGCGGCGTTCGCGCGGCTCACCACCCACCTGCTCGACCTCGGCCACCGCGATTTCGCGATCATCATGCAGCCGTCGGCGGACAACGACCGCGTGCAGGCCCGCCTGCGCGGCATTCACGACACGCTGGCCGCGCGCGGGCTCGCGGTACGCCCGGTCCATCAGCACGAAGGCGCGGCCACGATCGCGTTCGGGCGGGCGAGCCTGCGCGCGATCGCCGGCAGCGACGCGGCGACGCGGCCGACGGCCGTGATCTGCGGCAACGATGCGCTCGCGCTGGGCGCGTTGCTCGAGGCGCAGGCGCTCGGCATCGACGTGCCCGCGCAATTGTCGATCACCGGGTTCGACGATATCGCGCTCGCGCGCGAGATCCAGCCGCCGCTGACGACGATGTGGGTCGACACCGACGCGATCGGGCGCCAGGCCGCGCAGGCCTTGCTCGACGCGCTCGAGAACGGTGCAACGGGGCCCGGTCATGCGGTGCAGCCGGAGTTGCGTGCGCGGGAATCGGCTGCGGCGCCGGCGCACGCGCGCGCAGCGCGAAGGAAATGAAGAGGCGCCGGGCGGCTTCGGCCGCCCGGCCCGCCCGTCACTGCATCACGTCGACCGGCAGCGTCTTGTCGAGATGGTCATGCCACGCCAGGATGGTCTTCGGCACGCGCTTCTTCCACGCCGGCACGTTCGTGTAATAGCGCATCCGGACGTTGCTCTGCGCGTCGAACACGAGCACCCCGATCCACAGATCGTTACCGCGGCGCATCACGATCGCCGCGTTCGTCGTCGCGATGCCGCGCACCCAGTACGACGCCACGTGCGCGTTCAGCCCGTCGAGATCCTTCTCGTCGGCACTGTAATTGACGATGTCGACGAGCGTCTGGTAATCGGCGCCGAGCAGTGTGTGCGCGGCCGCGTTCTGCGTCGCGTCATCAACGACCTTGAGGCTCAGCAGGTCGGCCGCCGGCTTCGCCTGGAACCGCGCTGCGGTCACATACTCGCCGCCGTAGAACACGCCCGAGCCGGCACCGCAATCGACATCCGCGCCGTGTTGCGTGACGCGGATGCGCGCGCCCTTCCGTTCGAAATCGAGCCGGCACCTGTCCTTGCGGTAGGTGCCGCTGTCGCCGTGCAGCACGATGTCGCCGTCGAGTTCGCCCGTATTCGCACCGTTGTTGCCGCCCAGCTCGAAATGCAGGCGCGGCGGCGTGCCGGTGAACGTCAGCACGCCGCCGAACGACGGGTTGTCGCTTGTCATGTACCACGTCTGCTGCCAGCGGTCCGCAGCCAGCGGCTTGCCGTTCAGGCTCGCGAGCCGTTCGCGGTAGCGGTCGCCCAGGCACGATGCGTCGGCGTCGCACCGGTCGCGCTGCTTGAGCCACTTCAACTGCGCGGCCCTCAGCGCGGCCGTATCGCCGCCTTTTGCGAGCGCCTGCTTCCACGCCGCCGTGAGGTCGCCGTCGAGCTTCGACAGCGCGGCATCCGCGCAAATGGCCTTCTCGGTTGGCGAAACGGCTTTCGCGCAGTCGAAGCCGGCCGCATGCGCGGCGAGCGGCAGCAGTGCCAGCCACGCGGCGGACGCGATGGACCGCAGATGCGCGTGTGATGCATCACGTGCGGGAGTCGCGGCTTGCCCGCGCGCATTCGATCGGTTCTGGATGGTCATCGGCTTGGATCGTTGCTGGATCGCGCGCCTGCAGAAGCTACCTGCACGGGGCATTCGGGGTAAAAGCGCCCGGCACGTGGCGCATGCTGTTGCTCGCCGAAGCCTAACCCGAATGCGCGACGTCGATCAATCGACGTTCGATGCAGGCGCAACCGTCGAGGCTGCCACGCTGCACCGCATGATGCCGTCACTCAGTGCGGCTTCCACGGCGGCATCGATGAACCCGATGAACCCCATCACGTCGCATCCTTCGTGCGCGGCCAGCCCTTCGTCTTCCATCGACGCGAACCGATTGCGCCGCGCGGCTACCTGACAAACGCGCGCAGCGCGCCGTGCCGTACGCATCGGCCACGCACACGATGCCCTTCGCGCGCAGGATCGTGCGCGGCAACGCCCTCAGCCGCGCGCGCAGCCGCGCCTCGTCGAGCACGTCCGGCGCGGCGACGGTGACGCTCGCGAACGCCGGCATCGCGTCATGTCCGATCGCCCGATGCGTACGCGCAAACCCGGCCGGCATCACCCGTCGACCGCCATCAGCTCGTAACTCGTGCTCCGGCCGCCGGACGACGAGCGACGCAGCACGCCGTGCTCGACGAGCTCGGTGATGTCCCGCAGCGCGGTGTCTTGCGAGCACTTCGCAAGCGCTGCCCACTTGGTGGTCGTCAGCTTCCCCTCGAAGCCGTCGAGCAGGCGATTCATGACCTTGACCTGGCGTTCGTTCATCGCGAAGCCCGCGCAGCGCTGCCAGAAGCGCGCCTTGACCAGCACCGCGTCGAGTGTCGCGTGCGCGTGATCGATGGCCCTGCCGAGCGCGGTCAGGAACCAGGCGAGCCATTCCGTGACGTCGAGCGAACCGCGCTGCGTCCGCTCCAGCACGTCGTAGTACGCGTTGCGCTCGCGCTGGATTTGCGCCGACAGGCTGTAGAAGCGCTGCGGGCTGCGGTCGGCGCGCGCGAGGACCAGATCCCCGAGCGCGCGCGCAATCCGGCCGTTGCCGTCGTCGAATGGATGGAGCGTGACGAACCACAGGTGCGCCAGGCCGGCGCGGATCAGCAAGGGCTCGGCCGGCGCGGCATTGAGCCATGCGAGAAAGCGCGCGATCTCGCCGGCGAGGCGCGCGGCGGGCGGCGCCTCGAAATGCACGCGCTGCCGGCCGATCGGGCCGGACACGACCTGCATCGGCCCGGTAGCGTCCGTGCGCCAGCCGCCGACCGTGATCCGCGACATCCCCGAGTAGCCGGTCGGGAACAGTGCCGCATGCCATCCGAACAGACGGGCGTCCGTGACCGGCGTCGCCGCATGGGCCGTCGCGTCCAGCACCATGTCGACCACGCCCTCGACGTGACGATCGACCGGCGCCAGTGCGCCGATATCGACCCCGAGCCGGCGAGCGATCGACGACCGGACCGATGCCACGCTCAGGCTTTCGCCCTCGATCGCGCTGGTCTTGACGACGTCCTCCGTCAGCGCGGCCAGGCTGGCCTCGTCGCGCAACGCCAGGCCGACATCCGCCAGCCGCCCGGCCAGCATGCCTTGCGCACGGCTGACGTCGGCAAGCGGCGTCGCCAGTGCGGGGAGGTCGAAGCGCCATGCAGGCCAGTCGGCCGACTCCCAGATGTAGGTGTAATCTCCGCTCATGATGCGGAGATTATCTCACCGATTCCCCGCATGACTCAATATTCTCCGCAAATTATGCGGAGAATGGCGCCGTCATTCCCCGCAACCCCGTCCGTTACCGCGCCCGCCCGGCCCCGCCCTTCGCCGCCGGCGCAGCCTCGCCGAGCCGTTCCGCGAGAAACCCGATGAACGTGCGCAGCGTGACGAACCCTTCCCGATGCTGCGGAAACACCGCATTGAGCGTGATCGGCGACGGTGCATACGCGTCGAGCACCGGCACGAGCGCACCGCTGTCGAGCGCCCCGCCGACGATGAAATCCGGCAGCAGCGCGATGCCGAGCCCCGCGATCGCCGCGTCGCGCACCACTTCGCCGTTGTTCGCGACGAGCGGCCCCTGCACGTCGAACGTGCGCGCCACGCCGTCGACACGGAATTCCCAGCCGATGCGCCGCTCGCGCCCGTACAGCACGCATGTATGGCCGGCGAGATCGGCCGGCGTCCGCGGCGTGCCCTGCCGCTTCAGGTAGGCGGGGCTCGCGCACGCGACCATCCGCCACGCGCCGAGCGGGCGTGCGATCAACGTCGAATCCTCGAGCGAGCCGATCCGCAGCACGAGATCGAAGCCCTCGCCGATCAGGTCGACGCGCCGGTCGGTCAGGTCGAGGTTCAGCCGCACGGCCGGATGCGCGGACAGGAATTCGGCGATCAGCGGCGACACGTGCGTGATCCCGAACGACAGCGGCGCGCTGATTTTCAGCGACCCGTGCAGCTCGGTGCTGCGCACCGACATCGCCTGCTCGGCGTCGGCGATCTCCGCGAGGATCCGCTGCGCGCGCACATAAAACTCCTGCCCCGATTCGGTCACCGCGAGGTTGCGCGTGTTCCGGTGCAACAGCCGCACGCCGAGCGACGCCTCCAGCGCCATCGTGCGCCGGCTGACGAACTGCTTGGACAGCATCAACTGGTCGGCCGCCGCCGTGAAGCTGCCCGCATCGACCGTCGCGACGAAGATCCTCAGATCGTTGAGTTCCATATTGTCCACTCCATAGCGACAGTCATTATCTCTACAGCGATTTATTTGTCAAATCGATTGACCTAAGATGCATCTCAACGAACGGCCGGGCCCACTTCCGAGGTCCGGCGTCTTGAGGAACAAAAATCATGATCGAAATCCGTGCAGCAAACCAACGTGGCCGTGCGGAGCATGGCTGGCTCAGCTCCCGTCATTCGTTTTCGTTCGCGAATTACTACGATCCGAAGCAGGTCGGCTTCTCCGACCTGCTGGTGATCAACGACGACCGCGTCGCCCCGGGCCGCGGCTTCGGCACGCACCCGCACCGCGACATGGAGATCCTGTCGTACGTGCTCGACGGCGCGCTGGAGCACAAGGACTCGATGGGCACCGGCTCGGTGATCGTGCCGGGCGACGTGCAGCTGATGAGCGCCGGCACCGGCGTGCGCCACAGCGAGTTCAACCACTCGCCGGAACTGCCGGTCCACTTCCTGCAGATCTGGGTCGGGCCGTCCGAAAAGGGTGCCGAGCCGCGCTATCAGCAGACGAACGTCACGGCCGACGACAAGCGCGGCAAGCTCGCGCTCGTCGTATCGCCGGCCGGCGACGCCGGTTCGCTGAAGATCCGGCAGGACACGCGGATCTACGCGGGCCTGTTCGACGGTGACGAACGCGCGACGCTGGAACTGGCGCCGAACCGCTTTGCTTACGTGCACGTGGCACGCGGCAGCGTGACGGTCAACGGCGTGACGCTCGGCGAAGGCGACGGCGTGCGCATCCGCGACGAACAGGCGCTGACGTTCGCCGACGGGAAGGATGCCGAAGTGCTGGCGTTCGACCTGCGTCCGGTCGAAGTCACGGCCGAGTGGGCATGAAGCCTGTTCGGGAAACCGGGCCCCGCTGAACGCGGGGCCCTTTTAATCGGAGATTCGCAACATGGCCAAGGTACTCGTTCTTTACTACTCGTCCTACGGACACGTCGAAACGATGGCGCAGCACATCGCGGAAGGCGCACGATCGGTGGCGGGCGTCGAGGTCGCGCTCAAGCGCGTGCCGGAAACGATTCCCGTCGACCAGGCCCGCGCGATCGGCGTGAAGGTCGACCAGGCGGCACCGGTCGCGACGGTGGACGAACTCGCCGACTACGATGCGATCATCTTCGGCACGCCGACCCGCTTCGGCAACATGGCCGGCCAGATGCGCACGTTCCTCGACCAGACCGGCGGCCTGTGGATGAAGGGCGCGCTCGTCGGCAAGATCGGCAGCGTGTTCGCGTCGACCGGCACGCAGCACGGCGGCCAGGAAACGACGATCACGTCGTTCCACACGACGCTGCTGCACCACGGGATGGTGATCGTGGGCGTGCCGTATGCATGCAGCGGCCTCGTCAACATGAACGAAATCACCGGCGGCACGCCGTACGGCGCCACCACGCTCGCCGGCGCGGACGGCAGCCGCCAGCCGAGCGCGAACGAGCTCGACATCGCGCGCTACCAGGGCAAGCACGTCGCGGAACTCGCGAGCAAGCTCGCGTCGTAACACGGCGGCCTCGCGGCCCCGCACCCGCACGAACGGCGCCGGTCGATCCGGCGCCGTTCGTGCCGGGTACCGGCTCCGGCCGTTACTGGCCCGACGCCGGGGCGGCCGGCGCCGCTTTCGTCGCGGGCGCCTTCGAGACGGCATTCTGCGGATAGTTGCTCTGGTCGTTGGTCAGCCGGTAGCCGCTGCCCGTGCCGATCGCCTTCAGGTCCGACGCATGCTTCGCCCGGGCGGCCTTGCGGGCTGCCTTCTTCTGCGCCTTGTCGATCTGCTTCTGCGTCGGCGCGGACGCCGGATCCTGCGCGTATGCCGCCGGCGCGGCGGTCAACAGCAGACCGAACGACGCCGTTACTGCCACTGCCACCGAAACCACGCGAGCCTTCTTCATGGCCGGATCTCCTTGTCGATTGTCGATTGTTGGTTGTGGGTCGGACACCGGCGCGCACTCGACCGCTTGCGACAACGGCGCCGATGCAACGTTAGCCGAACAGTATGCACTTGTCCCTGTGCGTTCCTGAATTCTCCCGATAACGGCCACGATACATGCGCACCGCATGCGCCGCCGTTCCGGCGTCCCGCGCGCGCCATCAGGGAAACCGATAACCCGGCGCGGCCCGGCCGGCGCTCAGATCCAGCGCGACAGCATTGGCAGCAGGATCGGCACGACGAAGGCCGTCAGCACGCCGTTCAACCCCATCCCGAGCCCGGCGAACGCGCCGGCCTCCTCGCTGACCTGGAACGCGCGCGCGGTGCCGATCCCGTGCGACGCGACGCCGAGCGCGAACCCGCGCACGGCCGGTTCGTCGACGCGCAGGACGTTGAGGATCCCGCGCGCGCACACGGCCCCGAAGATCCCGGTCGAGATCACGAGCACCGCGGTGAGCGACGGAATCCCGCCGATTTCGGCGGCGACGGCCATCGCGATCGGCGTCGTCGCTGACTTCGGCGCGAGCGACGCGATCGTCTGGTGCGACGCGCCGAACAGCGCCGCGATGCCGACCGCCGACACGATCGCGGTCAGCGAGCCCGCGAGCAGGCCGACCAGCAGCGGCACTGCGGCGCGGCGCAGCTTCGACCACTGGCGGTACAGCGGCAGTGCGAGCGCGACGGTCGCGGGGCCGAGCAGGAAGTGGACGAACTGCGCGCCTTCGAAATACGTCGGATACGGCGTATGGGTGATCGTCAGCAGCACGACGATCAGCGCGACCGCGATCAGTACCGGGTTCGCGAGCGGGTTGAAGCGCGCCCGCGCATAGACGGCCTGCGCGAGCAGATAGGCGATCAGCGTGATGGTCAGGCCCAGCAGCGGGGTCGCGGCGAGATAGACCCAGATCGCGCCGAGTTTCGGGAAGGCCGTCAACGCGTACCCTCCGCCGCACCGCCCGCGCGCCGCTGGCGGCGCAGCAGCGCGCGCGTGACGAGCGCGGTCACGGCGATCGCGAGCGTGGTGCTGACCGCCAGCGCGACGACGACCGCGACCGCATCGCCGCGCACGCGGCCGGCCGACACCATGATGCCGACGCCGGCCGGCACGAACAGCAGCGACAGGTGGCGCAGCAGCTCGAGCGCGGTCGGCTCGATCGCGTCGGCCACCTGAGGGCGCAGCATCACAAAGCCGAACAGCAGCAGCATGCCGATCACGGGGCCCGGCACCGGCAGGCCGAACAGGTAGGACACGCCTTCCCCGAGACACTGGAAGGTCAGCAAGACCGCGAACGCCTGCAGCATGAGCCGCTTCTCCCGAACGGGGCCGCGCTGCCGGGCGGCCGCGCGACCGATGGCCGGCGGCTTGCGGCGCCGGCGTGAACGATACGGGCGATCGTACCAACTTCATGCGCGATCGAACATCGCCGCGTGCGGGCGCGGGAAGACGCTGCCGGCTGACCGGGTGATTCCGTGCGTCGCGCGTGCGGTGCGGCCCGCGCCCCCGGTGATCGTCGACGGCGGCAACGCACTTACCTCGCGCGACAGCCGCCCCAGGGCAACCGGCCTGCAACGGGATCGAATCGATGCGACACTGGCCGCCGAGCGGCGCGACAACGACGCGATCGTCGGCCAGACGGACGTTCCGGCCGAGCCGCGCCGCCGCCCGACATCGAGCCGCGCCGCTTCGGCTTCATCGCGCACAAATGGAAGAAGCGGCTGTCCACGACGCTCGGGCGCCATGCGCAGGCACGGGGCGCGCTCGGCCCGACCGACGCATGGATCCGGGCGCAGTGGACATGTGTGCAACACGGCGTCGCCGTCGAAGGCGTCGCGCATGAAACGGGCAATACGGGCCGCGCCGGCCGGCGTGGACGCATCAAGGAGAGGTTTCAATGTTTTCGTGGTTTGAACGGCGCCTGCCGACTTTCCCGCTCGACGATCCCGCCACGCCGCCGCGGGGTTTCTTCTCGTTCGTCTGGGCGTGCACGAAGGGCGCGCGCGGCTGGATCCTGCTGATCGCGCTGACGTCGGCCGCGCTGGCCGCGTACGAAGCCGCGCTGTTCGCGATGATGGGCCGCGTGGTCGACTGGCTCGCGTCCGCATCGCCTGCCGATTTCGGCGGCCGGCACTTCGGCACGCTCGCCGGGTTCGCGGCGATCCTCGCCGGCAGTGCGCTGCTGATCGCGCTGCATACGATGGTCAAGCACCAGGTGCTCGCGATCAACTTCCCGATGCGGCTGCGCTGGCTGTTTCACCGGCTGATGCTCGACCAGAGCCTGTCGTTCTACGCGAACGAGTTCGCGGGCCGCGTGACCACCAAGATCATGCAAACCGCGCTCGCGGTACGCGATGCGCTGTTCATGTCGGTCGACGTCGTGATCGGCGTCGCCGCGTACCTGATCGGCATCCTCGCGCTCGCGGCGAGCTTCGACTGGCGGCTGATGATCCCGCTCGCGCTGTGGGCGCTCGGCTACGGCCTGGCATGCGCGTATTTCGTGCCGCGCCTCGGCGCCGTCGGCAGCCGCCAGGCCGATGCGCGCGCGCTGATGACGGGCCGCATCACCGACGCGTATTCGAACATCACGACCGTGAAGCTGTTCTCGCACACGCGGCGCGAAGCCGACCACGCGCGCCGCGCGATGGAAGCGTTCAAGGCGACCGGCGACGCGCAGATGCGGCTCGTCAGCGCGTTCGAGGTCGTCAATCACCTGCTGTCGACGCTGCTGCTGGTGGGCTCGACCGGCCTCGCGCTGTCTCTGTGGATGCACGGCGAGGCAAGCGCGGGCGTCGTCGCGGCGGTGATCGCGATGGCGCTGCGCCTGTCGAGCTATTCGCACTGGATCATGTGGGAGATGACCGAGCTGTTCGAGAACGTCGGCACGATCCAGGACGGCATCAACACGCTGACGAAGGTGCACAGCGTGGTCGACGCGCCCGATGCGAAGCCGCTCGCGGTGCGGCGCGGCGAGATCGTGTTCGACAACGTGCAGTTCGCGCACGAGGACAACGACCGCGCCGTATTCGACGGGTTGAACCTGACGATCCGGCCCGGCGAGCGGATCGGCCTGATCGGCCGCTCGGGCGCCGGCAAGTCGACGCTCGTGAACCTGCTGCTGCGCTTCTACGACGTGGGCGGCGGCACGATCCGGATCGACGGGCAGGACATCGCGCACGTGACGCAGGACAGCCTGCGCGGCGCGATCGGGATGGTCACGCAGGATACGTCGCTGCTGCACCGGACGATGCGCGAAAACCTGCTGTACGGGCGCCCCGACGCGACCGAGCGCGAGATGCGCGACGCGGCCGCGCGCGCGGAAGCGTCCGAGTTCATCGACCGGCTGCGCGACCGCCACGGCCGCAGCGGCTACGACGTCGAGGTCGGCGAGCGCGGCGTGAAGCTGTCGGGCGGCCAGCGGCAGCGCGTCGCGATCGCGCGCGTGATGCTCAAGGACGCGCCGATCCTCGTGCTCGACGAGGCAACCAGCGCGCTCGATTCCGAGGTCGAAGTCGCGATCCAGCGCAGCCTCGACGGCCTGATGAGCGGCAAGACGGTGATCGCGATCGCACACCGGCTGTCGACGATCGCGGCGATGGACCGGCTGATCGTGCTCGACGAAGGGCGCATCGTCGAGGAAGGCACCCATCAGCAGTTGCTGCAGGCGGGCGGCATCTATGCGGCGCTGTGGGCGCACCAGAGCGGCGGGTTCCTCGGTGAAACGGCGGACGCGGAAGGCGCGGAGCAGTAAACGGTACCGCCGTGGCAACATGGCGGCGCGGCGATCGGCGGCGAACCCGGCCGCGGTCGCTTTCCCGCCGGCCGGACGCCATCGCCCGGCGTCCTGTCGCACGATGCAGATCCAAGGAGCCGTCATGACCACGCGACCGGATATCGCCACTGCACTCGACGCGCCCGATTCGGTGCTCGAGGAAGCCGAGCAGCGATTCGTGAACCAGATTCGCCAGCACGGATGGTTCCGCACGGAAGTGTTCGCGGAAGGGGACAATCCAGGGTTCTCGTTCACGACCGGACTGTGGGTGAACCACGGTTTTCCGGAAATCATCGTGTTCTCGCTGCCGGCGCGCATCGTCCACGACGTGCTGTGGGACGTCTACCGGATGGTCGCGGCCGGCACGCCGCCGCCGGTCGGCGAAGTCACCGCGTCCGTCTATGCCAACGCGAACGCGCTCCTCATGCCGGTCGAGAAGACCCACTATGAAGCCCATCTCGGCTGGAATCGCTGGTTCTACGGCAACGACGACTTCCCGTGCGTCCAGCTGCTGTGGCCGGACCGCAACGGGATCTTTCCGTGGCAGCCGGAAGCGGACGACGCGTTGAATGCGGCGCAGCCGCGGCTGTACGTATCGGGCGACGGTCGACCGTGATCCCCGCGCCGGATCGCGCGGCACGCGACGCTCGGCGTCGACTCGCGCCGGCAGCGGATGACGCTCGTGCCGGGAAACGCGTCGCGGCGGCACGACGCATAGCGCCCCTGCGCACCAGCCGCCATCTGGTTGCGCGCGCATCCATCCCCGCACCGCCTCATAACGATCCGACTATTTATTGGTTCCCTCGACGATGCGCTGTCCGTATCGTTCACCGACTCGTCAGACCCATCGACCAACGGGGGAATCCAACAATGAAACAGATCCGTTCATTCGCACTGCTCGCGCTGCCGGCCGCGCTCCACGCAGCCGGCGCTCACGCGCAAAGCAGCGTCACGCTGTACGGTATCGCCGATGCGGGCATCGCCTACGTGCACAACGCGCAAAACGCGAACGGCGGCAACGCGTCGAGCCTCGTCAAATTCAGCAGCGGCAACCTGTCGGGTAGCCGCTGGGGGCTGCGCGGCACCGAGGATCTCGGCGGCGGCCTGGCCGCGCTGTTCCAGCTCGAAAACGGCTTCAACATCGGCACGGGTGCGCTCGGCCAGGGCTCGCGCGAATTCGGCCGCAAGGCCGTCGTCGGCCTCGCGAGCAGCACGTACGGTACCGTCACGCTCGGCCGCCAGTACGATCCGGTCGTCGATCTCGTGCAGGGCCTCACGCAGGACAACTACTTCGGCGGCGTGTTCGCGACGCCGGGCGACCTCGACAACTACGACAACAGCCTGCGCGTCAGCAACTCGGTGAAGTATACGAGCCCGCTGATCTCGGGCTTCCAGTTCGAAGGCCTGTACGGTTTCGGCGGCGTCGCGGGCGCCACCGGCAGCGGCCGCACGTACAGCTTCGGCGCAAGCTACGCGAACGGCCCGCTGTCACTCGGCGCCGGCTTCTTCTACGCGAACGGCGGCTCCACCGTCGCGAACGGCGTGCGCACGTGGTCGAGCAGCTCGGACACGCTGTTCAACACCGTGATCAACCAGGGCTTCTCGAGCGCGAAGTCGATCCAGATCGTACGCGTGGCCGGCCAGTACGTCGCCGGGCCCGCCACCTTCGGCCTTGCGTATTCGAATACGCAGTACGGCGCCGACACGCTGTCGGCGTTCAGCCAGAACGCGAAGTTCAACAACGGCTCGGCGTTCTTCAACTGGCAGTTCTCGCCGGCGTTGCGCGCGGGCGTCGGCTACAACTACACGTCGCTGACGGGGCCGAGTTCCGCGCACTACAACCAGGTCAACCTCGGCGCGGACTACGCGCTGTCGAAACGCACCGACCTGTATGCGCTGTTCGGCTACCAGAAGGCGAGCGGCAACACGCTCAACGCGAACGGCGCGGTCGTGAAGGCCGCCGCGTCGGTCGGCTCGTACGGCGTGAACTCCGGCACCGATACGCAGGAGCTCGCGATCGTCGGGATTCGCCACAAGTTCTGATCGCGCCGCCGCGCGGCGGCAACGACGATAGCCGAAGGCGCGCACCGCGGTGCGCGCCTTCGGCGTTTACACTGTCGCGATCCCGTTCCGCACGACACAAGGAGGCCGGCATGCTGACCGTATGGGGGCGCCGCAATGCATTCAACGTCCAGAAGGTGATGTGGCTCGTCGACGAGCTCGCGCTCGCGCATCGGCACATACCGGCCGGCGGCCAGTTCGGCGTGCTCGACACACCCGCTTTTCTCGCGATGAACCCGCACGGGCGCGTGCCCGTGATCGACGACGGTGGCACGGTCGTCTGGGAATCGCACTGCATCCTGCGCTACCTCGCCGCGCGTTACGGACGCCCCGGATTCTGGCGCGACGACCCGGCCGAACAGTCACGCGCCGACCGCTGGATGGACTGGTCGCAATCCACGCTGCAGCCGACGTTCCTGAACTGCGTGTTCCGGGGCTACTTCCGGACGCCGCCCGAGCAGCGCGACACCACGCGCATCGAGCAGAGCATCGCGGCGTGCGCGCAGCACTTCCAGACGCTCGATGCGGCGCTGGCCGGGCAACCGTTTCTCGCGGGCAACGCGCTTACGCTCGCCGACATTGCGGCCGGCACGCACCTGTATCGCTACTTCGAACTCGACATCGCACGGCCGGACCTCCCGCACGTACAAGCCTGGTACGAACGGCTGAAGGCGCGGCCCGCCTATCGCACGCACGTGATGATTCCATTCGACGACTTGCGCGGGCGGCTCGATTAGCAGATGCGCTGGCCGCGGATCTGCGCGGAAACACCGCCTGACGTCGGCGCATTCCACCGAATCCGCTCACGCCGCCGAACGGATGCATGCCGTCGAATCCGTGGCCGGCGGTGCCAGGAAACGCGCCATGGCGAAAGCCGCCGCCGATCGGTACGCCGAAGCGGCAATGCTCCATCCGGTTGAAGCGGGCGACGCGATCGAAGTGGTGGAAATGGTGCAAATGATCGACACGGGCAACCGCGACTATCGTTGCCGCGGCTGGCGTCCGGCATGGCGCGTGGCGAGGCGGTAAACGACTGCTCCGGTGATCCCGAATACCAGATGGGCCACGAGCGTGATCGCGCCACGAACCGGGATGAACCACGGGAAGATCGCGGTGAAGGCGTACAGGTTGACGCCGTACAGGATGAGGCCGAACGCGCCGCCTGCGAATAGCGCGGCCGCAAGCGACAGGTTGCGCATCACCTTCGCCAGCACGGCCGCGTAGGCCAGCGACAACACCAGGTGCACGAGGGTCGCGACCGCCATGACCCGTGGATCGAAGCCGGCCGATGCACCGAGCACGCCGCGCCCCATCACGATCGCCGCCGTGAGGCGTGCGTCGCGCAACAGGTTCGCGATGGCGTCGTCGCCAACGATCGGCCAGAGCAGCAGCTCGACGACCGTCGAACCGAACGCTGCACCGAACGCTGCCCAGAGCACCGGGACGAAACCGGCTCGTTTCAATTGACGCTCCCGTCGCAACCGGCCGATGCCTCGAAGCGGCCTGCGCGCCGCCGGCTACGGCGCCGGTCGCGCAGCGTGTGCCCGCGATACCGAACCGGGCCACCACGCAAAATTACGACGCCCCTTCGCAATCCGTCCAGTACGCGAAAGGATCGCGATGATTCGGATAGTTCTCGTCCAGCCATTTCACCAACGTCGCCCGCGCGTTGTCCATGTCGGCTTTCAGCGACGAGGTGGTCAATTCGTGCACTTCGATGGCTTTTTCGCGATCGATCACGAAGCAGTTCCAGTCGGGGCCGTCGAGATCCGGATCGTCGGACGCCTTCGATGACTTGCCCCAGCCCAGCCCCTTGCGTGCGTCGATGTAATAGCGCGGATGCACTTTCAGATACGACATCTCGCCGCCCTGCAGGCTGCTCTCCGCGCGCAGCACGTCGTGCCCGTCGAGGATCTGCGTGACTTCCGGAAGCCGGCGCGCTCGCCATCCGGCGGGCAGCGTCGCGATGGCCTTGACGCTGTCGTACATCCCCCACTCCAGCCCCCAGGCTTCGGCCATGCGCTTCATGAATGCGTTCGCATTCGGATAGCCGCGCAACTGGATCCGGGTCGACAGCGTGACTTCGATCCCGCCGCGGCCGCCCGTGCCAGTGGATGCCTCGTTTGCGTTCGCTTCGAACGGATTGCCCGGACGCGACGCGCGCGTCGCATCCGCGGGCGCCATGCCCGAAAACAGCTGGTCGAGCGCGGCACGCGCTTTCGACGACTTGTCTGGCTTGTTCATTGTTGACCTCGCTTGCATCCGCACGGATGCATGTATTTTCGAATTTCGTTCATCGCTCCACCTCATCGTTATTCGCGGTCGCATTGTCGTCGATCCGGCGGCCCGAGCCTAGTGCCCCATATCGCACAACGCTTTCTTCGCCCCCGCCGGCGCACCGTGGCAGGTCTCGCGGCGGCAGGCCGGCTAACCTTCTGCCCCCACCGCCGCTCGCATCCGCTCCATCAACGCCAGCACCTCAGGCCGATTTTCCCCCTTCGCGTGCACGAAGTAATACCTGAGCACCGAATCGACCTCGTGCCGGCTCACGCGCACGAGGCCGCTGCGCTTGAGATAGGCGTCGGCGAGCGGTACACGCGCCAGCGCCACGCCGAGTCCGGCCTCGGCCGCGGCGAGCACGAGGTTGTAATCCTCGAAACGGCGATCCTGCGCGCGCGGCTTGAACGGCACGCCCAATGCATCGAACCACGTGCGCCAGCCGGTCACATCGGAATCGTGCAGCAACGGCAGGTCGAGCAACGCGGCATCGCCGCGCCGGCGGCGCGCCTTGGCCAGTTGTGCGGCGAGCCGCGGATGCGCGACCGGATAGAGCCGCTCCGGCATGAACGCGCGGGTCTCGAGCTGACGCCAGTTGCCGCGCCCGTACCGGACCGACAAGTCCGCTTCGCCGCCGGCGATATCCACGTTGCGAAGATCGATGCCGAGTTCGATCCGCAATGCGGGCGCCTCGCTCTCGAGCGCATGCTGGCGCTCGAACAGCCAGAGCTGCGCGAAGGCCGGCACCACGCTCATCCTGACCAGTCGCGGCGTACGCGGCGAGCGCCACTGATCGGCCGCGCTGTCGATGATCGCGAACGCCTGTTCGATCCGGCCGACGAAGCGCTGGCCGTCCGGCGTCAGGCGCACGCCGCGCGCATGACGTTCGAACAACTTCAGCCCGAGCCAGTTTTCGACAGCGGCCACCCGCCGACTGATCGCGCCGTGCGTCACGCCGGAAACATCGGCCGCCGCCAGGAACGAACCCTCGCGCGCGACCGTGCACACCGTCTCCAGGCTCGCGAGCGGCGGCCGCGAACCCGGCGCTGGCGCCGCGGCGGGCGACGCTGCCGGCGCGCGCTTCGCGCGGGTTGAAGCGCTGGCCGTCCGCCGGCTCGAGCTGTGAATCATGGTCATATCTGCGTGCTGATCTGTGCGCTAGCTTAGCATCTTGCCACATCGCATCATTGCCGCATGAACACACTCTCCACACCGTCGTCGCGCCCTGCGCGACAGCCGCTGATCGCGGCCGGCGCGGTCGCCTTCACGATCGTTTCGTGGGCGTCCGCTTTCCCGTTCATCCGGATCGGCCTGCATGGCCTGACTCCGCTGCAGCTCGCGGCGGCGCGCTTCGCCACCGCGGCCGTGCTGATCGTCGCGTGGCTGATCGCGCGGCGGCCACGCGTGCCGACACGGAGCGACGCACTGCGCTTCCTGCTGTGCGGCTTGCTCGGCATCGCGCTCTACAACGCGCTGCTCAATACCGGCGAACAGACCGTCTCGGCCGGCGCGGCGAGCTTCATCGTGAACACGCTGCCGATCTTCACGGCGCTGCTGGCCGCCGTGTTTCTCGGCGAGCGCTTCAATCGCTGGGGCTGGCTCGGCTCGCTGGTCAGCCTCGCCGGCATCGCGGTGATCGCGCGCGGGCAACCGGGCGGCCTCGTGCTCGGCGCCGGCAGCACGCTGATTCTCGGCGCGGCCCTGTGTTCGGCCAGCTATTTCGTGCTGCAGCGGCGGCTGATTCCGGTATACGGCGCGCTGGCCTGCACCGCGTACACGCTGCTGGCCGGCGCGCTGCTGCTCGCACCGTGGCTGCCGGGCGCACTCGCGGCGCTGGGCAGCGGGTCGCGCGACACGACGCTGGCCGTGCTGACGCTCGGCATCTTCCCAGCCGCGCTGGGTTACGCGACGTGGACGTTCGCACTCGGCTACTTCGGCGCGGCGCGCGCCGCCAACTTCCTCTATCTGACGCCTGCGGTCGCGACGCTCCTGTCGATGGCACTGACAGGCGAGCGGCCCGGCATCGAGACGGTGTGCGGCGGCCTGCTGGCGATTGCCGGCGTGATCTTCGTGGCGTTGCGCGGACGTTCGTAGGCTCGACGCCGCATCGGGCCGGCCCGATCGCCCCGGCGATCCGCAAGCGGGCCGGCCAGGACGAACTCCGGTATCTGCGAAGCCGAACGCGTCGCGTGGGCGGTCGATCGGCGCCAGTTCGCCGACGCCACCGAGCTTGACCGTTAGTTGCATCAAAGCGCACGTCGATGCCGAGGAAGCATGGCCCCGCAAC
This sequence comes from Burkholderia sp. BCC0405, assembly GCF_902833075.1. Lineage (NCBI taxonomy): Bacteria > Pseudomonadati > Pseudomonadota > Betaproteobacteria > Burkholderiales > Burkholderiaceae > Burkholderia > Burkholderia sp. BCC0405. The sequence continues at coordinate 66,193 of NZ_CADFEO010000023.1, read as the reverse complement.
CGGATGCGCAATCGAAATCGCCCAAACTGTGCAGACAAATCGACCGAACAGTTCCGGATTGACCGCACATCAGTGTCCATGGCTTCGTCCCGGCCACCGGCCGAATAATGGATGCGGCCGTAAGGCCGTCGACAGTGAATCGCAGGCTGTAGCCTGCCGCGATGCACGATTTCCGGCATCCGGCGCCTTCGAATGCCGGACGCCGGCCGTGCTGCACCCGCCCCGCAACGCGATTCGCTGCAGCGCGCAAAATCGGCTTCATATATATTCACACGAATTGCACCGTATCCGGCCCCGATTTGCCCGCTCACCCGGGCGGCGCGTCGAGCGGCCGGACGCGATGCAAGTGAAGCCCATGATGGCTATGGAGACTCGTCCGATCGCCCCGACCTCGCCGTCGGCCGGTCGAGACGTCAATAGAAAGACATTCAAATCGGAGAAGGCAGATGGAACGAAGCACTGTCGGCATGCGCTGCAAACCCCTGGTCACCGTCGCACTGGCTGCCGCCGCGTTCGCGGCCGCGTCGACCGCGATGGCCGACCAGGTCGTGAAGATCGGCAGCGTCGAACCGACGACGGGCGGCATCTCGCACCTCGGCAAGGACAACGAGAACGGCGCGCGCCTCGCGGTCGAGGAAATCAATGCGAAGGGGCTCACGATCGGCGGCAAGAAGATCACGCTGCAACTCGATGCGCAGGATGACGCGGCCGACCCGCGCCAGGCCACGCAGGTCGCGCAGAAGCTGGTCGACGACAAGGTCGTCGCCGTCATCGGCCACCTGAACTCGGGCACGTCGATCCCGGCGTCGAAGATCTACAGCGACGCGGGCATCGTGCAGATCTCGCCGTCGGCCACGAACCCGACCTACACGCAGCAAGGCTTCAAGACGACCTACCGCGTCGTCGCGACCGACGCGCAGCAAGGCCCGGCGCTCGCGAGCTACGCGCAGTCGAAGGGCGTGAAGAGCGTGGCGGTGATCGACGATTCGACCGCGTACGGCCAGGGCCTCGCGAACGAGTTCGAGAAGAAGGCGAAAGCGCTCGGCCTGAAGGTCCTGTCGCACGACGCGACCAACGACAAGGCGGTCGACTTCCGCGCGATTCTGACGAAGGTCAAGGGCGAGAACCCGGACGCGATCATGTACGGCGGCATGGACGCCACCGGCGGCCCGCTCGCGAAGCAGGCGAAGCAGCTCGGCCTGCGCGCGAAGATCCTGTCCGGCGACGGCGTGTGCACCGACTCGCTCGCCGAACTGGCCGGCCCGGCGGCCGACAACGTGCTGTGCTCGCAGGCCGGCGCTGCGCTCGAGAAGATGCCGGGCGGCGCGGCCTTCCTCGCGAAGTACCAGAAGCGCTTCAACCAGGGCGTCAAGTTCGATGCGCCGTTCGCGTATGACGCGGTCTACATCGCGGTCGACGCGATGAAGCGCGCGAACTCGACCGATCCGGCGAAGATCCTCGCGGCGATGCCGGCGACGAAGTACGAAGGCGTGATCGGCACGACGACGTTCGATGCGAAGGGCGATCTGACGCACGGGATCATCTCGATCTACGGCTACAAGAGCGGCAAGAAGACCTTCCTCGACCAGGTGAAGATGTAACCCGCCGCCGCGCCGGCACGACGGGAACGCCACCCGTCGTCGTCGGCGCCGGCGCCGCGCGGGCCGATTTCTGATTCACGGAGACAAAGCATCATGTGTGCAATGGCGTATGCGGAATTCCAACAGGAGTTGAAGAAGGCACAGCTGACGGCGCGCGAGTTCGCCCGCCTGATCCGGATGAACGAAAGCTCGATCACGAACTACTCGAGCAAGGGCACGGTCCCGTCCCACCTCGCGGTCATCGCGACACTGATCGGCACGATGGCGGCGCACGAGATCGATTTCCGACGCGTGATCCGGCAGATGCGGATCGATCCGAAACGGCCGCGCGGCGGCGGCGCGTTTCCCGCGGCAGACAAGCCGCACTCCGGAAAGACGGCCAAAGCCGACGCCTGAGCACAGGCGTGCGTCGACAGCGGCACGGCGCCTACCGCTCGACGCTGAAACGAACGTCATCTCGCGGGCAACGCGAAACGCCACGCCCGATCGTCACCCCGCCGCCCGTACGTGATCGAGCAGCGCCTGCAACGGATGGCGCACCTGCTTCGACGACATCCGCTTCACCTGGCTGCGGCATGAATACCCGGTCGCCAGCGCCTCGCCTTCGTCCTCCGGCCCGTCCACGTGCGCCGCCCACGACTGCGAATAGATCGTCTTCGACGTCGCGAGATTGCGCGCCTCGTGCCCGTAGGTGCCCGACATCCCGCAGCACCCGGCCGCCTGGACCTGCAAACGCAGCCCGCGTCGCGCGAACACCTGCGCCCATTGCTTGCCGCTGTCGGGCGCATGGGTCTTCTCGGTGCAGTGCGGCAGCAACCGGTACGCCGTGGGCACGCCGCCGGCGCCCGCTCCCGTACCGTCTTCCGGCAGTGCCTGCAGCAGCCATTCCTGCGGCAGCGCGACCTTCGGCACATCGGTGAGCCCGGTCACCTTCAGGTATTCCTGCCGATACGTGAGCGTCATCGCCGGATCGAGGCCGACCAGCGCGACGCCCGAGCGCGCCAGCGCGGCCAGCTGCGTCGCATTGCGGATCGCCGCGCGCTCAAAGGCGCGCAGAAAGCCCTGCACGTGCAGCGCCTTGCCGTTCGGCGCGAGCGGCGCGAGCCACACCTGAAAGCCCATGCGCGCCGCCAGCTCGATCAGCGTCGCCAGTTGCTCGGTATCGAAATAGCGCGTGAACGTGTCCTGCACGATGACGACGCTGCGTGCGCGCTGCGCGTCGCTCAGCGCGGCGAGCGCCTGCGGGTCGGCCGGCTTCACGCGCCATCGACGGATCACGGCCGCGAGATCGAAACGGCTCAGCAGCGGGCTGTCGACCATGCCGACGTGCCGCTCAAGCACCGTGCGCACCCATCCCGCCCGCATCAGCCCGTTGTACAGCGCGGGCACCCGCGCCATCCACGGCATCGTGAATTCGAGCGAACCGATCAGGTAGTCGCGCAGCGGCCGCAGGTAGCGCTGGTGATACAGCTCGAGAAAGCGCGAGCGAAACTCCGGCACGTTCACCTTCACCGGGCACTGCCCCGCGCACGACTTGCACGCGAGGCACCCGGCCATCGCGTCGTACACCTCGTGCGAGAAATCGGCTTCGCCGTTGCGCGCCGCGCGGCTGTTGCGCCAGCGCGCGGCAAGGCCGCTCAGGAACGGCTGCCGCGCACGCGCCGCCGCGACGACGTCGACGCCGGCCTGCCCTTGCAGACGCAACCATTCGCGCATCAGCGACGCACGCCCCTTCGGCGATTGCACGCGTTCGCGCGTCGCCTTCCACGACGGGCACATCGCATCGTCCGGGTCGAAGTTGTAGCACGCGCCGTTGCCGTTGCAGTGCATCGCGGTGCCGTAGCGCTGCCACACACGTTCGTCGATCTGCCGGTCGTGGTCGCCGCGCGTCGGCACTTCGTCGATCTTCAGCAGCCGCATCGTGGGGTCCGGCGGCGTCGCGATCTTGCCCGGGTTGAACTGGTTGTGTGGATCGAACGCGGCCTTCAGTTGCTGCAGCGACGGATACAGCTCGCCGAAAAACGCCGGCGCATATTCGGAGCGCACGCCCTTGCCGTGCTCGCCCCACAACAGGCCGCCATGGCGCTGCGTGAGCGCCGCCACCGCATCCGACACGGGCCGCACCAGCGCCGCCTGCTTCGGGTCCTTCATGTCGAGCGCCGGCCGCACGTGCAGCACGCCCGCGTCGACGTGCCCGAACATCCCGTATTGCAGCCCGTGGCCGTCGAGCAGTGCGCGGAATTCGGCGATATACGCGGGAAGGTTCTCCGGCGGCACCGCGGTGTCCTCGACGAACGGCTGCGGGCGCGCCTCGCCCTGCACGTTGCCGAGCAGGCCGACCGCGCGCTTGCGCATCGCATACACGCGCTTCACCGCGTCGTCGCCGGCCGCGAGCGTGTGGCTCAGGCGCTCGACGCTCGTATCGGTGCGCAGATGGTCGACGAACGCGCGCACGCGCGCATCGACGTCATCCGCGTCGTCGCCGCTGAATTCGATCAGGTTGATGCCGAGCGTCGGCCGGGCGTCGTCCTGCGGGAAATACTCGGCCACGCTGCTCCACACGAAGTCCTTCATCGCCAGCAGCAGCACCTTCGAGTCGACCGTCTCGATCGACAGCGGCTGGTGCGCGAGCAGCGCGCGCGCGTCGCGTAGCGCATCCATGAAGCCCGCATAGCGCACGTTGACCAGCACCGAATACTTCGGGATCGGCAGCACGTTGAGCTTCGCCTCGACGACGAAGCCGAGCGAGCCTTCGGCGCCGCACAGCACGCTGTTCAGGTTGAAGCGGCCATCGGGTTCGCGCAGGTGCGCGAGGTCATAGCCGGTCAGGCAGCGATTGAGCTTCGGAAACTTCGCTTCGATCAGCGCCGCCTTGTCGTCGCTGATGCGCCGCGCGGTGCGGTAGACCTTGCCGATGCGGTCCTGCCGCGCGCAGCGGCGCTCCAGCTCGTCGTCCGCGAGCGCGTCGCTGTGCAACTGTTCGCCGCCCATCAGCACGAAATCGAGCTCGAGCACGTGGTCGCGCGTCTTGCCGTACGTGCAGCTGCCCTGCCCGCTCGCGTCGGTGTTGATCATCCCGCCGACGGTCGCGCGGTTCGACGTCGACAGTTCCGGCGCGAAAAACAGCCCGTGCGGCTTCAGCGCCGCATTGAGCTGATCCTTGACGACGCCGGCCTGCACGCGCACCCAGCGCTGCTCGACGTCGATTTCGAGGATCCGGTTCATGTTGCGCGACAGGTCGACGACCACGCCGTCGGTCAGCGATTGCCCGTTGGTGCCCGTACCGCCGCCGCGCGCGGCCACCGCGACGTCGCGATGCGCGGGCTCCGCGAGCAGCCGCGCCAGCAGCCGGACGTCGTCCGCATGCGCGGGGCAGACCACCGCTTGCGGCAGGCGCTGGTAGATCGAGTTGTCGGTGGCCTGCACCGTCCGGTTCGCGTGGTCCGCGCGGATTTCCCCGGCGAATCCGGCGGCCTGCAGCGCGGCGAGAAAGTCACGGTATGCCTGCGCGGGCGGGCTGGCGGGACGGGGCAACGAGACGATCGACATGGGGCAGAAGCGGCAGTGTGGGTGGAACCGGCCGGCTCGCGCGGCCGAAACATGATTTTTTAGCAAGTTTCCACGCGACCGGGAATTCCAGTATCTTTGGATACCTCGCGAGAAACAAACGAATTCTGCTCCGGCGAATATTGCATAAAACTCATGAATTACCGTCGCCTCACCCCGTCGATGTCGCTGCTGCTCGTGTTCGAGGCCGCCGCGCGGCATGAAAGCTATACGCGCGCGGCCGAGGAGCTGTCGCTGAGCCAGAGCGCGATCAGCCGGCAGGTTCAGACCCTCGAGGATCAACTCGGCGTGCCGCTGTTCCGGCGCGAGGGCCGCTCGGTCAAGCTGACCGAAGTGGGGCGCCGCTACTTCACCGAGCTGAGCGGTGCACTCGGGCGCATCCGCGGCGCGACGCTGCAGGCGATGTCGCACCAGGCAGGCGCCGGCACGCTGCGGCTCGCGACGCTGCCCACATTCGGCTCGAAATGGCTGCTACCGCACCTGCACGATTTCTACGCCGCGCATCCGGGCGTGACCGTGCACCTTCATTCGCGGATCGGCGGCGTCGATTTTCTCAACGACGACCTCGATGCAGCCATTACCGTCGGCGCGGGCGACTGGCCGGGCCTGCGCGCGCACCGGCTGTACAACGAATTCCTGATCGCGATCGCGCCGCCGGACGCGGGCAGCGCAAGCCGCCGCAAGGCCGGCGCACGCCCGCCGGCATGGGCCGCGAAGCAGACGCTGCTCGGCGTGACGAGCAACCAGCAGGCGTGGGCGGAATGGTTTTCGCACTATCGGCTCGACCATCGGCAGATGCGCATCGGCCCGAGCTTCGAGCTCACGTCGCACCTGATCCAGGCGGTGCGGGCCGGGATGGGGATCGGGCTGGTGCCGAAGGTGCTGGTGGAAGACGAGCTGAGCCGCAACGAGCTCGTGTCGATCGGCGACGCGATCACCAGCCAGCGCAGCTACTACCTCGTCTACCCGCCGGGGAACGAGACGCTGCCGTCGCTCGCCGCATTCCGCGAATGGCTGCTGAAGTCGTGCTGAAGCGCGACCGCCGGCGGGCCGCTCAGGTGCGCCATTCGCCGAGAATCTGCTCAGCCAGGTAGTCGCACGGCGGGCGCGCGGACTGCGCGCTGCGCGCGAGCACGACCTCGAGTTCGCCGAGCGACGGCAGCCCGTGGCTTTCCGACAGCTGCACGAGATGATCGGGAATGCAGCAGCGCGCGAGCGGCGCGACCGCCAGCCCGGCCTCCACCATGCTGAGCAGGCCAAGGTGGCTCGGGCTTTCGTACGACATCCGGTACGGGATCTTCCGCCGGTTCAGCGCCTTGACCGCCTGATCGCGCGCCATGCTGCCGCCGTGCGTGAAGAAGGCCACCGGCAGCGGCCGCTCCTCCCACACGTTGCGCTTCGGCGACCCGACCCAGACGAGCGGTTCGAGCCGGATCAGCTCGCCGGTCACGCCCTTGATCCGCGTGAGGCATGCGAGATCGACCGTGTTGTCCTTCAGCATCGGCACGAGCGCGCTGCTCGGCTGGCCGATCACGCGCACTTCCACGCGCGGATGCATCGCGGCGAACTTGCCGAGCACCTGCGGCAGCAGCGACGAAATGTAGTCGTCGGGCACGCCGATCGTCACGCGGCCGCGGATCTCCGGGCGCACGACCGACGCCCATGCCTCGTCGCGCATCGCCAGCATCCGGCGGCCGTATTCGGCGAGCGTCGTGCCGTCGTCGGTCGGCGTCACGTTGCGCGTGTCGCGGATGAAGAGCGGCTTGCCGAGCGCGTCTTCCAGCGCCTTGATCTGCATGCTCACCGCCGACGGCGACCGGTGCACGGCCTGCGCGCCCTGCGCGAACGATCCGGATTCGGCGACGGCCACCACCATCGCGAGCACATCGAGGTCGAGCTTTTTCATCGGATTCAGAAAAACTGATTAATCGATTCAGTTTATCCCGTTTTACTGTTCTCCTCCACGGCCGGACAATGCATCCCGTCAGCCCTCACTCGTTGCAGGAATCATCAGACATGCATACGTCCGGATCGCTCTGCGGATTTCTCGTCATCGGCGGCATGCTCGCGGTCACGCCCGGGCCGAACATGGTCTACGTGATGTCGCGCTCGATCGCGCAAGGTCGCACGGCGGGGCTCATTTCGCTCGGCGGCGTGATGATCGGCTACCTGTTCTACATGTTCGGCGCGGCGTTCGGCATCACGACGCTGTTCATGCGCGTGCCCTACGCGGGCAGCGGGCTGGCCGTGGTCGGTGCCGCATACCTGCTGTATCTCGCATGGCAGGCCGTCAGGCCCGGCGGCCGCTCGCCGTTCGAGGTGCAGGCGTTGCCCAGCGAGCGGCCGCTCCGGTTGCTCGCGATGGGTGCGACAACCAGCGTGCTGAACCCGAAGCTCGCGATGCTGTTCATCTCGTTGCTGCCGCAGTTCATCGACTACCGGAACGGCAGCGTGCTCGGTCAATCGCTGTTTCTCGGCGCGCTGCTGATCACCGCATTCGCTTGCGCGAACGGGCTGGTGGCGATCGGTTCGAGCCGCATCGCGAAATTCCTGCACGGACGCCCGACGCTGCTGCTCGCGCAGCGCTGGGCGATGGGGCTCATTCTCGGCGGGCTCGGCGTGCAGATGCTGGTCGATGCGTCGAAGATGGCCGGGGTGGCGTAACGGCCGCGAGCGAGCCGCTGAAGCGGAATCGGCCGGCCGTCACGCAAGAACGCCTGCGTCGGCGCGGCTCGGTCACTTCGTCAGCAACTCAGCCTCGAGCTCGCGCAAGCGCTCCGGAAACCGGACGCGCAGCGCCAGAAACCACCCGAGCCCGATCGCCAGCAGCACGACGAACACATCAGGCAGCCACGCATGGACGCCCGCCGGCCTGCGCATTACGCAGCAACCGCTTGCCGCTGCGCCTCGAGTTCGCGCACGAGCGGAAGCACGCGCTTGCCGAAGTACTCGACTTCCTCGATGAAATGCAGGAACCCCGCGAGCACGAGATCGACACCGATCGCCTTCAGGGCGACGATGCGCTCGGCGATCTGCCGCGGCGTGCCGATCAGGTTCGTGCGGAAGCCGTCGTTGTACTGCACGAGATCCTCGAACGTCGACTTCGCCCAGTTGCCTTCGCCCTCCGGCGACGCGCTGCCGGCCTGCTTGACCGCATCGCCGAACGCATGCACGGCCTCGACGTGCGCGTGCCGGATGATGTCGTCGAGCACGGCCTTCGCCTCTTCCTCGGTATCGCGCGCGATCACGAACGCGTTGACGCCGATGCGCACGCGATGGTTGTTCGCCGCCGCCTTCGCGCGGATGTCGTCGATCTGCGCCTTCAGGTTCTCCGGCGTATTGCCGTTCGTGAAGTACCAGTCCGACACGCTCGCCGCGTTGTCGCGCGCCGCCCGCGAGCTGCCGCCCTGGAAGATCTCCGGATGCGGCTTCTGCACCGGCTTCGGGCTCAGCGTGTAGTCGTTGAAGCGGTAGAAGTCGCCCTTGAACGTGAAGTTGTCCTGCGTCCAGATGCCCTTCAGCGCCTGGATGAATTCCTTCGAGCGCCGATAGCGTTCGTCATGCTCGAGCCACGGCTCGCCGATCGCGGTGAATTCACCCTTGAACCAGCCGCTCACGACGTTGATCGCGATGCGGCCGTTCGAGATGTGGTCGATCGTCGCGAGCTGCTTCGCGACCACGGCCGGATGCCACGGCCCCGGCAGGATCGCGGCGAGCACCTTGAGCTTCGTCGTCGCATGCAGCAGCGCCTGGCTGAACGACACCGACTCGTGCTGGTATTCGGCGCCGTAGCCGGCCGTGAAGCGGATCTGGCTCAGCGCATACTCGAAGCCGGCCGCTTCGGCCGTGCGCGCGAGCTGCTGGTTGTATTCGAGGCTCCAGTCGGTGCGCTGCTCGATCGTGCTGACGACGAGGCCGCCGCTGACGTTCGGCACCCAGTAGGCGAACTTGACGCCGTCGGCGGAAGGATCGGTATGGCTCATGAGTGTGTCCTGGTCGGGGGAGAAAATGCAGGCCGCCTACGCGGCCGCGACGGAAAGCGCATGCGGGCGCAGTTGCGGCACCGCGCGATCGACGGCGAGCGCGATACGCGCGCGCAGCGCCGGGCTCGCGATCTGGTACTGGTCGAAATCGCTTTCGGACGCATACACGCCGATCGGCAGCGTGCGGGCCTGGAAGAAGCTGAACAGCGGACGGAGTTGATGGTCGATCACGAGCGCATGACGCTCGCTGCCGCCGGTGGCCGCAAGCAGCACGGGCACGTCGATCAGCGCTTCGTGATGCACGAGGTCGAACAGGTGCTTGAAGAGCCCCGTATACGACGCGCGATACACGGGGCTCGCGACGACGAGCGCATCGGCCGTCTCGATCGCGCGGATCTGCGCATCGAGGTCGGCCGGTACCTGCGCGCGCGTCAGCGCGCCGGCCAGCCGGGCGCCGATCTCGCCGAGTTCGATCAGCCGTGTTTCGATCGGCAGCGCGGCGCCGAGCGCCGCGACGATCGCGTCGGTCAGCGCCAGCGTGCGGGACGGCCGTTGCAGCCCGCCCGATATCGCGACCACGTTGATTGCATGGCTCATCGGTTGCTTTCCCATTGTCGAGTCGGGTGCCGACGCACCCGTCGCGTCATGGATCAGCAAGGAGCGTGCCATTTCAACGATCGCGACGACGAACAATCGTCTGCATGACGAAATGCATCGCGATCGACGGCCCGTCATGGCCTCCCCGACGAACGCCGCACATTGATAAGCGTGCCAGCCGCGGCATCACAACCATATTCCGCAGCGCGATGAACTCGGGGAAACAACGCTGCTGATACGCTGCTGCGTGATCAGCAGCGCTGTGTCCGGCACGCGTATTTTTCTGCTTCGACACGGATTCCGTCAGGCACGGCGCGTCCCGTCCTTGCCGTAGCGCCGACATGCGTGCCGCATCGTCACCTTGGGCACCGCCGATCGCCGCGCCGCGCGACCTTGCCGTGAAAGACTGCGTCCAGCGCAGCAATCCCGCATTGGTTATCAGAAATCGATGTTTCCCGCGTTGCGCAAAACGTTGAACACTCTGCTGATCACGCAGCACCCGGTCAGCAACGCCCGCCGCGGCCCGACCGTTTTCGTGCGGCAACTCGACGCATTCATCGCCATGACATCCATTTCCGTATCGCCCCGCGCGGAAGGCCTGCGCGTCGTCGCGCCGCCCCGCGGCGAACCGGCGCCCGCTGACGCCCTGCAAACTGCCGAGCGCCTGGCGGCCGGCTTTGCGAGCACGGCGGCCGAACGCGACCGGCAGGGCGGCACGCCGAAGGCCGAGCGCGACCAGTTGCGCGACAGCGGCCTGCTCGCGCTGAGCATCCCGGCCGCCTATGGCGGCCTCGGCGCGAGCTGGCGCACGACGCTCGACGTCGTCCGCGTACTCGCGGCGGCGGACAGTTCGCTCGCGCACGTGTTCGGTTTCCACCACCTGATGCTCGCGACCGTGCGCTTGTTCGGCGCGCCCGCGCAGTGGGAATCGTGGTTCGAACGCACCGCGCGCCAGCAATGGTTCTGGGGCAACGCGCTGAATCCGCTCGACGAGCGCACGCTCAGCCGCTCGCGCGGCGCATGGCATGAATTCAGCGGCCAGAAGAGTTTCTGCTCGGGGGCGCTCGATTCGCAGATGCTGATCGCGTCCGCGCACGATGCCGACACGCGTGCGTTCCTGGTCGCCGCCGTGCCGACGCAGCGCAGCGGCATCTCGATCGCGGACGACTGGAACAACATCGGCCAGCGCCAGACCGACAGCGGCACGGTCACGTTCGAGCAAGTACGCGTCGAGGATCACGAACTGCTGACGGACCCCGGCCCGCTGTCGACGCCGTTCGCGTGCCTGCGCCCGCTCGTCGCGCAGCTCGTGCTGACGAACGTGTATCTCGGCATCGCCGAAGCCGCGTTCAACGACGCGCGGCACTACACGCTGCACGAGGCGCGGCCGTGGCCCGGCGCGCAGGTCGCGAGCACCGGCGACGATCCGTACATCCTCGGCCAGTACGGCGAATTCTGGGTCGGGCTCGAAGCCGCACGCGTGCTCGCCGATCGCGCGGCGGACCAGCTCGACGCCGCATGGTCGCGCGATGCGGCGCTCACGCATGCGGAGCGCGGCCAGGTTGCGCTCGCCACAGCCGCGGCCAAGGTGTCGGCCGCGCGCACCGGGCTCGATCTCTGCACGCGGATGTTCGACGTCGCCGGCGCGCGCGCAACGCACGGCGCGCTGCGGCTCGACCGGCACTGGCGCAACCTGCGCACCCACACGCTCCACGACCCGCTCGCGTACAAGATTCGCGAGATCGGCGAATGGGCGCTCAAGCGAACCCCTCCGACGCCGGGCTTCTACTCGTGAACCACTCCCCTTCCGATACGTGGCCCGACGCCGCGCCCGTCCTCACGCTGCCCGATCGGCCCGCGCTTGCGACGTCCATTCGTGCCCGCGCGCAGGTGTTCGTCGATCCGCGCTCGGTCGCGCTGCTCGAACGGATTCGCCTGGTCGCGCCGAGCGATGCGAACGTGCTGATCGTCGGCGAGACCGGCACCGGCAAGGAACTGATCGCGCGCCACGTACACGGCCTCAGCCGCCGCAATGGCGGGCCGTTCATCGCGGTGAACTGCGGCGCCTTCTCCGAAACACTCGTCGAGAGCGAACTGTTCGGCCACGAGAAAGGCGCGTTTACCGGCGCGTTCAGCGCGAAGCCCGGCTGGTTCGAAGCCGCGAACGGCGGCACGCTGTTTCTCGACGAGATCGGCGACCTGCCGCTGTCGATGCAGGTCAAGCTCCTGCGCGTGCTGCAGGAGCGCGAGGTCGTGCGGCTCGGTTCGCGCACGGGCGTGCCGATCGACGTGCGCGTGGTCGCCGCGACCAACGTGGATCTGCAGCAGGCCGTCGCGAACGGACAGTTTCGCGGCGACCTGTTCTACCGGCTCAACGTCGTGCAGCTCGCGGTGCCGACGTTGCGCGAGCGCCCGGGCGACATCCTGCCGCTCGCGCGCCACTTCTTCGACGACTACCGGAGCCGCCTCGGCTACGGGCCGCGCAGCATCGATCCGCGCGCGGAGCGCCGGCTCGAGGCACATGGCTGGCCCGGCAATATCCGCGAGCTCGAGAACGTGATCCATCACGCGCTGCTCGTGAGTCGCCACGACGCGCTGCAGGAGGCCGACCTGCACATCACGCCGCCGGGCGTACCGACTCCCGCCGCGCGCACGCCGGAGCAGGAACCCGGCCCGGCCGCCGGTGCACAGGCCGCGCTCGAACGCGCGCTGCGCGACCTGTTCGACGAGGATCACGGCAACCTGTTCGAACGCATCGAGGACACCGTGATGCGCGTCGCGTTCGAATTCAGCCACCGCAACCAGATTCAGGCCGCACGGCTGCTCGGCATCAGCCGCAACGTGCTGCGCGCGCGGCTGATTCGCGCGAAGGAAATTGCGGCGGTGAAGTAGCCGCGTATGGGAGCGCGCCGCTGCGTTGCTCCGGCGCGATCGCACCGCGATCCTTACAGCAACGTCCGAACCTGATGTATCGTGGCGCGAAGCATGCGCCTCGTCTGCCTCCCGCATCCGGTCGTCCGTTACGCGACCGCCCGCACCCGGCGACAGCGCGCCCGCACGATCCTGCGCAACACGAAAAGCCGTCCGGCGCCCGTGCGGGCCCGGCCGTGCCGTTCTCACCCGTCCGGAATCCCTCGCCATGAAAAAGCTTGTCAACCGCCCGTCCGATGTCGTGAGAGAAATGCTCGAAGGCATCGCGCGGCAGTCGCCGCATGTCGCGATCCTCGGCGACGAGCACGTGCTCGTCCGCCAGCCGCTGCCCGAGCCGGCGCTACGCCCCGTCGCCATACTCTCCGGCGGCGGCAGCGGCCACGAGCCCGCACACGGCGGCTATGTCGGCGAAGGGATGTTGAGCGCGGCCGTCTGCGGCGAAGTGTTCACGTCGCCGTCCACCGACGCCGTGCTCGCCGCGATCCGCGCGAGCGCCGGCCCCAACGGCGCGCTGCTGATCGTGAAGAATTACACGGGCGACCGGCTCAATTTCGGGCTCGCCGCCGAGCTCGCGCGCGCCGAAGGCATTCCGGTCGAGACCGTCATCGTCGCCGACGACGTGTCGCTGCGCGGCCGCGTCGAGCGCGGCCAGCGGCGTGGCATCGCCGGCACCGTGCTGATCCACAAGCTCGCCGGCGCGGCCGCCGCGCGCGGGCTGCCGCTCGCCCGCGTCGCGGCCATCGCGCGCGACGCGGCGGCCGAACTCGGCACGATGGGCGTCGCACTCGACGGCTGCACGATCCCGGGCGCCGACAAGTCGGGCTTCAGCCTCGGCGATCACGAGATCGAACTCGGTCTCGGCATTCATGGCGAGAAAGGCGTCGAACGCCGCGCGCCGCTGCCGGTCGATGCGCTGGTCGACACGCTGCTGTCGAGCATCGTCGCCGATCTCGTGCTCGACCGCGGCGAACGCGTTGCGCTGTTCGTCAACGGCCTCGGCGCGACGCCGGACATGGAACTCGCGATCGTGCTGCGCGCCGCGCACGACAACCTGCACCGGCGCGGCATCGTCGTCGCGCGCGCGTGGGCCGGCACGTTCCTGTCGGCGCTGAACATGCCCGGCTGCTCGATCTCGGTGCTGCGGCTGAACGACGAGCGCGCGGTGCTGCTCGACGCGCCGACGCAAGCGCGCGCATGGCCGGGCGGCGGCGCGGTGAACACGCGGATCCGCGTGGCCGCGGCCGCTGCGCCGAAAGCGCCGTTGCCGCCGCTCGACGCGAACGGCCGCGCGTGGGCGGCGCGCCTGCGACCGGCGCTGCACGCGGTCGCGCAGACGCTGACCGATCACGAGCAGACGCTGACGGATCTCGATGCGGCGGCCGGCGACGGCGATCTCGGCGCGAGCATGCTGCGCGCCGCGCAGGCGATCCTCGCACTGCCGGAAACCGCGTACGGCACGCCGGCCGGCGCACTTGCGGCGCTCGGCGCCGCGTTGCGCCGCGCGATCGCCGGCAGCTCGGGGCCGTTCTATGCGACGGCGCTGCTGCGCGCGTCGCGCCGGCTGGCCGATATCGCCGAGCCGTCGGCACGCGACTGGGCGGCGGCGTTCCGCGGCGCGGTGGATGCGATCAGCGAACTGGGCGGCGCGCACGCCGGCGACCGCACGATGCTCGATGCGCTGGTACCGGCCGTCGCGGCATTCGAGCGTGCGCTCGACAACGATCGCGATCCCGCCGGCGCATGGGCGGCCGCGGTCGAAGCCGCCGAGCGCGGCGCGCAGGAAACCGCACGCATGACGCCGCGCGCCGGGCGCGCGAGCTATCTCGGCGAACGTGCGATCGGCACGCCGGACGGCGGCGCGGTAGCGGTGTCGTATTGGCTGCGTGCGTTGCAGGCACACATCGGGTGAAGGTTGAAGGCGCGCCATCGGCATCGCGCCTTCCATGCATCGGCACGCAAGACGCCCTTTCGCGTCAGGCGCCGATGCAGCGGATCGTTGCGATGCCGCGCGGCTTCACCGCCGTCGACATCCGCATCGAGCGTCCGCCATCCATCAGCGCGCCTTCGTCCGCCCGGGCAACAACGTCGCGCCGACCGACGCCGCGCCGAAACTCGCAAGCCAGCACCAGTAGCCGATCGCGTCGAGATGCACGGGTTCGACGTCCCCCGCTTCGTTGACGGCGATCTGGCGCTGCGACAGGAAGCTCATCCCGAACAGCAAGGCCAGTACGGCCAGCACGACCGCCTGCGCGCGGTAGCGCTTCACCGTCAGCAGCCAGGCGGCAAACACAAGCGGATTCGCGAGCCACGCATAGATGCCGCCGAGCACGCCCATCCAGCCCGTCAGCAGCACCTGCCAGCCGTCGGCCCACGGATGCGGGTCGGGCGCACCGGTGCGGAACGGCGCGGTGAACATGGCGACCAGATAGAGCGCCACGCTGATCGCCAGCAGCGCGGTGGCAGCGCGCCCCATCGGCGGCCGAACGGGCGCAGGGGCGGAGATCGATGGTTTCATCGGCGGCAGGGCGTCCGATGCGGGTCGTTCAGACGCCTTCGACCAGCACGGCGCGATAGCGCGCGCCCTTGAACCGGTGCTGGGCAACGGCCTGGTATTCGGGGCCGTGATACCACGCGTGCGCGGCTTCCTTCGACGGGAACTCGACGATCACGACGCCTTCCGGGCCTTCGCCCTCGAGCGTTTCCTGCGGCCCGTAGGCGGCGAGCACCTTTACCGGATGCCCGGCGAGCGTCGCACCGACCTTGTTCTGGTAGAGGTCGAATTCGTGCGGGTCCTGCATGCTTTCACGTGTAAACACAATATAGGTGGCCAAGATACGTGCTCCTGATGCGATGCGTGGAAGGGGGAAGGGCCGGCCGCGCGCCGCGCCGTTCGGCGGGACGTCATGCGACCTGCTCGCAGCTTACCGGGAATTGCCGACGAACGCCGGGGCCCGCCCGAGTGGCCGCCCGGGCAGTTGCGGCGTGCGGTACCGGTCACCCGCGTGCGGATCTCGCCGCATCGCGGATGAACGGCACGGCGCCCGTTACACCAGGGTCGCGGTGGCCTGCATCGTCAGCCAGCCGTCGCGATCCTTCGCCCACAGCTCGATCGTCTTGCCGTCCTCCGACGGCTTGCCGCATAGCGTGAACGGCTCCCCGTCGAACGTCGGGCGCACCGCACGAAACGCGAAGCTCGCGAGCGTCGCGTCGGGCCGTTCGCGGTGCACGAGATCGACGAGCAGCGTCGCGATCAGCGGGCCGTGCACGACGAGCCCCGGATAGCCTTCCTCCTGCGTCGCGTAGCCGCGGTCGTAGTGGATGCGGTGACCGTTGAAGGTCAGCGCCGAATAGCGGAACAGCATCACCGCGTCGGCCGTGACCGTGCGCGACCACGTCTCGCCTGCCGGCGCCGCGACCGGCTTCGGCGCCGGCGAGCCCGGTTGCAGCGCATCGCGATAGACGATGTCGTGCTCTTCCTCGACGCACAACGCGCCGTCGCACTCGATCCGGTGCTGCACCGTCACGAATACGAGCCGGCCGCTGCGGCCCGTCTTGTCCTCGATGTTCTCGATCGTCGATTCGCGCGTCGCGCGCCGCCCCGTGCGCAGCGGCGCGTGGAACGCCAGGCGGCCGCCGGCCCACATCCGGTGCGGCAACGGCACGGGCGGCAGGAAGCCGCCGCGCTTCGGGTGGCCATCGGGGCCGACTTCGGCCAGCGGCGCGACGGGCAGGAAATAGAGCCAGTGCCACAGCGGCGGCACGACGTCGCCGGGCGACGGGCGGTCGAGCGTGGCGGCCAGCGCGTTCAGCGGGAACGCGGCGATGTCGTCGCCGAGCGTTTCGGTCTTGCCAAGCCACGCGTCGAGCGACGCCCGGGCGGGGGGCTGCGAGGATGAGGTGGACACGCGCGGATTCTCCGGGAGGCTTGCAACGGTCTCAATATGCACGCCGCGCGCCGTTTCGCGAAGCCGGATTTCCAGAACCCCGGCTTCGAACCGGCCCGACCTGCCGCGCGGCCCTGCCGGACGACTTTCGTCTGACCATTCGATCGCGGCCGCCGCGCGCAGGCGACGCGCCGTGCCGTACCGACAACCTTACCGCTTGACCCTTCCCGGCACGCCGCCTAAATTGCATCAGACGGGCCGGCCGCGCGGCGAGCGATGTGTCATGCGGGTGACAAAACGATAGTTTGCTATCGAATTATTTTGCCCCTATCATCTCGCCCATGACCAATCTGCACGACCTCCGCCTCGCCGTCAGCAGCCTGCTGGTGCTGTCCGCGCGCAAGTGGCGCCGTACCAGTGACGGCGTGCTGACCGCGTACAACGTGTCCGAGGCCTGCGCGGCGCCGCTGCTGATCGCCGGGCGCCTCGGCGAAGGCGTGCGTCAAGGCACGCTCGCCGAACACGTCGGCATCGAAGGGCCGTCGCTCGTGCGCCTGCTCGACCAGCTGTGCGCGGCCGGCCTCGCGCGCCGCGACGAGGATCCGCACGATCGCCGCGCGAAAACGATCTCGCTGACGGCCGCCGGCCGCGCGGTCACCGCGAAGATGGAGGAAGACCTGCGCGTGCTGCGTGCACGGGTGCTCAAGGGCGTCACGCGCGCCGATCTCGAAGCGACGCTGCGCGTGCTCGACGCCTTCAATGCGTCCGAGGCGCACACGCCCGCCGCGCGCGCCTCCCACACCGGCAACGCCACGTCATGACCTTTCCGAGCCTTCGCGACTGGCTGTTCTCGGGCAAGACGTTCGCCGCGTCGATGCTGGCGCTGTACCTCGGCCTGTATTTCCAGCTGCCGCGCCCGTACTGGGCGATGGCGAGCGTCTACATCGTGTCGAATCCGTTCGTCGGCGCGACGCGCTCGAAGGCGCTGTATCGTGCGCTCGGCACCGCGCTCGGCGCGGCCGCCGCGATCTTCTTCGTGCCGCCGTTCGTCGAGACGCCGCTGCTGTTCGCGATCATCGTCGCCGCCTGGTGCGGCACGCTGCTCTACCTCGCGATCTCCGACCGCACCGCGCGCAGCTACGTATTCATGCTCGCCGGCTATACGATGCCGCTGATCGCGCTGCCGACCGTGACCGATCCGTCGACCGTGTTCGACGTCGCGATTGCACGTACCGAGGAGATCGTGCTCGGCATCGTGTGCGCAAGCGTGGTCGGCAGCGCGATCTTCCCGAACCGGCTCGCGCCGACGCTGATCGAACGCACCGACGCGTGGTTCAAGGATGCCGCGTTCTACGGCCGCGAGACGCTGTCCGGGCACATCGCCGGCAAGGCGCTGTCCGCGTGCCGGCAACGCCTCGCGTCGACCATCACGGGCCTCGAGTTCCTGTTGAGCCAGCTGAGCTACGACCATGCCCACCCGCGCATCCTCGCGCGCGCACAGGCGCTCGCGGGCCGGATGCAGCTGTTCCTGCCGCTGATGTCGTCGCTCGCCGATCCGTTGATCGCGCTGATGCGCGACCTGCGCGTCCGGCCGGCCGGGCTCGACGAGTTGCTGGCCGATGCCGCGAAATGGTTCGACGCGCCGCTGCCGGCCGTCAAGGCCGGCACCGACGGCGACATGGCCGACGACCCGGTCGCGCAACGCCTGCGCGAACGCATCGCGGCGCTGCAGCCGGCCGACGATGCGCTCGCGAGCTGGGACGGCGCGCTGCTGTCGAACGCGCTGTGGCGGCTGCGCCAGGTCATCGACATCTGGCAGGACTGCCGCTCGCTGCGCGCGTTGATCGGCAACGAAGCGGGCATCTGGCAGCCGCGCTACCGGCACTGGCGGCTCGGTGGCACCGAACGCTTCTTCGATCGCGGGATGATGCTGTTCTCGACGCTGACCGTCGCCGCCGCGATCGTGTTCGCGAGCTGGCTGTGGATCGCGTCCGGCTGGCACGACGGCGCCGCGGCCGTCACGCTCGTGGCCGTGTCCTGCAGCTTCTTCGCCGCGCTCGACGAGCCGGCGCCGCTGGTGTTCAAGTTCTTCCTCGCGACGACCGCGAGCGTCGTGTTCGCGGGGCTGTACCTGTTCGTCGTGCTGCCGCACGTGCACGATTTCGCGATGCTCGTCGTGATGTTCGCGGGCCCGTTCATCCTGATCGGCACGCTGCTGCCGCGCCCGCAGTTCAACATGGTGACGATGCTCGTCGCCGTAAACACGGCCACCTTCATCAGCATCCAGGGTGCGTACGACGCCGATTTCTTCGTGTTCCTGAACAGCAACCTCGCGGGCGTCGCCGGGTTGCTGTTCGCGTATGTATGGACGCGTGCGACGCGGCCGTTCGGTGCGGAACTCGCGGTGCGGCGCCTGCTGCGCTCGGGCTGGGAAGACGTCGCACGCTCCGCGTCGACGCAGCCGCTCGACGACCAGCGCAACCACGCGTCGCGCATGCTCGACCGTGTCACGCACTTGCTGCCGCGCCTCGGCGCGTCCGACGACCATCGCCACCCGTCGATCGAAAGCTTCCGCGACCTGCGCATCGCGCTGAATGCGCTCGACTTGCGCCGTTCACGCCGCCGGCTGTCGGGCGACGTGCCCGATGCGATCGACCGCGTGCTGGCCGGCGTCACGGAACACTACGCGCGCTGCGCCGCCGCGAACGCGCGCCAGCCGGCGCCGCCGGCGCTGCTCGCGACGATCGACGACGCGCTGCGCCGCGTCGCGGGCCGCAACCTGCCGGGCGCCGCGCCGGCGGACAGCGGCACGGCGCCCGCTGCGCCGGCCACGCCCACCATGCATCGCCGGCTGCGCGACACGCTGCACGCGCTCGTCGGCCTGCGCCTGTCGCTGTATCCGGCCGCGGCCGGGCAGCCGCCGCAGGCGGCCGACGGAGCACGCGCATGATCCCGCTTTCCCATTCGTCTTTCCGACCGCGACCATGATCGGCGAAATCGACATCTTCGGCGTATTCGTGCCGGCCCCGCTCGTGCTGATGCTGATCGCCTACCTGATCAACATCGTCGTGCGTGCCGTGCTCGAGCGCGTCGGCTTCTACCGCCTCGTCTGGCACCGTTCGATCTTCGACCTCGGCATCTACGTATTCGTGTTTGCCGCCGTCGTGATCGTTTCCCACCATCTCGTGGCTACCTAACGTGAAAAAAACCTGGCTCTCGGCAGGGCAAATCCTGCTCACCCTGATCGTCGTCGTCGTGGCCGCCATCGTGCTGTGGCGCATCGTCAACTACTACATGTTCTCGCCGTGGACCCGCGACGGTCACGTGCGCGCCGACGTGATCCAGGTTGCGCCGGACGTGGCGGGCCTCATCACGTCGGTGCAAGTCGCCGACAACCAGGAGGTCAAGCGCGGCCAGGTGCTGTTCGTGATCGACCAGGCCCGTTACACGCTCGCGGAGCGGCTCGCCGAAGCCACGCTCGCGCAGCGCCGCGCGACGCTCGCCCAGGCGAAACGCGAATACGCGCGCAACCTGCAGCTCGGCAACCTGGTCGCGAGCGAACAGGTCGAGGAAAGCCGCACGCGCGTCGAACAGGGCGAAGCCGCCGTCGCGGACGCGCAGGTGTCGCTCGACACGGCGAAGCTGAACCTGCAGCGCACGACGATCGTCAGTCCCGTGGACGGCTACCTGAACGACCGCGCGCCGCGCGTCGGCGAATACGTGCCGGCCGGCCGCGCGGTGCTGTCGGTCGTCGATCGCAATTCGTTCCGCGTCGACGGCTACTTCGAGGAAACCAAGCTGCGCGGCATCCACATCGGCCAGCCGGTCGACATCATCGTGATGGGCGAGCCGCGTGCGCTGCGCGGCCACGTGCAGAGCATCGTCGCCGCGATCGAGGATCGCGACCGCACGCAGGGCGCGAACCTGCTGCCGAACGTGAACCCGGCATTCAGCTGGGTGCGGCTCGCGCAGCGCGTACCGGTGCGCGTGGTGCTCGACGAAGTGCCCGACGATTTCCGGATGATCGCGGGCCGCACCGCGACCGTCTCGATGCGCGAAGCCGACACGCGACGCAACGACAAGGCGAAACCTGCAGCCGGCGCATCGGCGGTAGCCGCCGGCGCTTCGTCGGCCGTCACGCCGGTATCGACGGCTTCCGGCATGGCCGCCGGCGCAGCAGGAGCATCGCAATGAAGCGGCACGGTCTGCGTCTCGCCGCGACGCTCGCGCCGCTTGCGCTCGCACTCGGCGCGTGCAAGTCCGTCGGCCCCGATTACACGCTGCCGCAGCAGGCGTACGTGAATGCGCCGCTCGCGAACCATGCGCTCGACGACGCGAACGGCACGCTCGTGTCGCGCGACGCCGTGCCCGGCAACTGGTGGCAGCTCTACGACGACCCCGTGCTCGACGGGCTCGTGCGCGATGCACTGAAGTCGAACACCGACCTGCGCGTCGCCGCGGCCAACCTCGCGCGCTCGCGCGCGGCGCTGGAAGTCGCGAGCCAGCAGGGCGGTTTTTCGGGCGGCGCGGAAGCCGCCGTGCAACGCGCTCAGGAATCGGCCGAGCAATACCTGCTCGAGAACAAGCTGCCGGTCGTCAACGAAGGCTTGGTCGGCATCAACGTGTCGTACGAGATCGACCTGTTCGGCAAGCTGCGGCGCGGCGTCGAAGCCGCGCGCGCGGATAGCGAAGCCGTTCGGGCCGCCGGCGACCTGGCGCGCATCACGGTCGTCGCCGACGTCGTGCGCGCGTACGTCGAATCGTGCTCGGCCGGTGACGAGCTGGCCGTGGCGAAGCAGTCGCTCGCGCTGCAAAAGCAGCGCGTCGCGCTGTCGCAGCGGCTGCGCGATGCCGGCCGCGGCAACCAGACCGACGTGACGCGCGGCGTGACGCAAGTACGCACCCTTGCCGCCGATATCCCGCGCTTCGAAGGCCGCCGCAAGGTCGCGCAATACCAGCTCGCCGCCTTGCTCGCGCGCTCGCCGGCCGACCTGCCGAAGGCCGTCGCCGAATGCGAGCGCCTGCCGAAGCTGCGCCAGCCGATTCCGATCGGCGACGGCGCCGCGCTGCTGCGCCGCCGCCCCGACGTGCGCGCCGCCGAACGGCAACTCGCCGCGGCGACCGCGCGGATCGGCGTGGCAACCGCCGCGCTGTACCCGTCGATCAGCATCGGCGCGTCGGCCGGCTCGGTCGGTGTCGCCGCCGACCTGTTCTCGTCCACGACGAATCGCTGGTCGTTCGGCCCGCTGATCAGCTGGTCGTTCCCCGTCAACGGCCAGCGTGCGCGCGTGCGCGAGGCCGAAGCCGCGACGGGCGGCGCGCTCGCGCACTTCGACGGCGTCGTGCTGAACGCGCTGCGCGAAACGCAGTCGAGCCTCGCGACCTATGCGGCCGACCTGCAGCGCACGGAAGCACTGCGCACGGCTTACGAATCGGCACGCAATTCCGCCGACGAAACGCATCGTCTCTATCTGGCCGGCCGCGAGTCGTTCATCTCCGATCTCGACGCGACGCGCACGCTGACGAGCGTGCAGGCGCAAGTGGCGGCAGCCGAAGGCCAGGTCGCCGCCGACCAGGTGCGGCTTTTCCTCGCGCTTGGCGGCGGGTGGGAATCCGAGGGTGCGGCGCCTGCGACGGATGCCCGTCCCGACGCCATACGAGCCGCCGCGACACCCGCGACCAGCGAGTAATCACGGTAGCGTCATCGCCTTCGATACGTAACGCTTGTCCGGCGAAACGCCCGGGGTGGCGGGTTTTGCCGATTCGCGCCATAGCGTCGGACGAACGACGGACACCCGCGTTGACGGTAAACTGGCCGATGCATTTCCATTCATCTTTCGCCGCGGAACCCGCGGCGGCATCCACTCGGAGATCGATAATGCGAACCAGCGCCCGCAACCACTTCGCCGGCCAGGTCAGCGCCGTCAAGACCGGCGCCGTCAACGACGAAGTCATGCTCCGCACGCAGGACGGCCTCGACATCGTCGCCGTGATCACTCACGGCAGCGCGGCTTCACTGGGCCTCGCGGCCGGCTCGAAGGCGTTCGCACTCGTGAAGGCGTCGTCGGTCATCGTGATGGTCGACGTCGACAGCAGCAAGGTGTCGGCCCGCAACTGCGTCGCGGGCACCGTCTCGTCGGTCGCGAAAGGCGCGGTCAATTCGGAAGTCGTGATCAAGGCCGCGGGCGGCGCCGAGATCGTCGCGATCGTCACCAACGACAGCGTCGATCGCCTCGGCCTCGCGAGCGGCACGGCCGCGTCCGCGATCTTCAAGGCATCGAGCGTGATCGTCGGCGTCGAGTGAACGCGTGACGATCGCGATTGCGATCCGCTTGTCACGGTGCATTCACGCGAAGCGCGCCGTGCGGCGGTCGGTCGGATACACGCGATGACAGCCGCGTTCGATCACGCTCGGCAACGAGCGCTGCAGTCGCTGCAGTCCGCAGCGGCCAACACCGCCACGCCCGAGGCACGCCTGTTCGGCGCCCTCGTTGCGACGCGCGCGCGCCGCAACGAACTCGGGCTGCTCGGCCTGTCTCATCCGCAACTGGCCGGCCTGCTGGCACGGCAGTTTCCGCGCCTGCCCGCGGCCGATGTCGCGGCACTCGTGCCGACGGCCGCGACGGTACTGCTGCCATCCCCCCACGCGACATTCGTCGCGACGCTGCACACACGGCTGATGGACGACGCGAATCCCGCCGCCGACCGCGACGACGTCGGCTGTCTCGCGTCGATCATCGCGCACGCCTGCCTGCGCCCGGATCATCTGTGGCGAGATCTCGGGCTCGACGGACGTGACGCGGTATCCGCGATGCTCGATCGCTATTTCCCTGCGCTCGCCGCGCGCAACGTCGCTCACCTGCGCTGGAAGCAATTCCTCGCACGGGAAGTGGCCGCATCGCTCGGGGTACCGCCGGGCCCGGCCCCCGGGTGCCCGGGCTGCGAGGATTTCGGCATCTGCTTTCCTCACGCGCGATAATCACGCACGGCAGTACGGGCTGCTCATTCGATTCGTCGCATCGCCATCCGGAGAAACCGTCTTGACCGGCGTTGCGAGCGCCAACCTGCCGTCGCGCGATTTCGAAGTCACGTCCCGCTTCGACGGAAAACCGGGGTTCGCTGCAACCTGACGCGGCGACGGCTGGATGATCCTCAAGCGCGGCAACCTGTTGCTGGAATGCTTCCCGCATCCCGAACTCGATCCGGCGACCAGCGGGTTCAATTGCGGTTTCCGGTTCGAGAACGTCGGCACGTTCTTCGACGACGTGCCCGCAGCCGGCATTCCGGAGCAGGCGGCCGGCTGGCCACGCGCGCCCCGGCCGACGCGCGACGCCCGGGGCGGCACGGTCGCCACGCCGATCGATCCGGCTGATCCGGCTGATCCAGGCCGAAGACTAGGCCCGCACCCGCTGTTGCGGCCGCGACCGGGCGGCGCGGCAAACCGGTGCGCGCGCGATACGGCGAACGCCCCATAAACGGTCACCTTGCGATCCGTTGCGTCCGCCTTTCATGACGCGGTCAATGCCGGTGCCGGTGATGAATGTCCGGGAAATGCGCGTGGCTGTGCGTGATCGGCAGATGCACGTGCGGATGAGCATGCGGTTCGTTACCGTCGTATGCAAAATCGTGCACATGCTGGTGATGTTCATCGTGCCGATGCCGATGCGTGTGCTCGAGTTGCTCGTGCGTGTGCATGTGTTCATGCCGTTCGCGGACGTGCAGCCAGATACCGAGCGCCATCAGCGCGGCGGCGATCCAGAACGTCGCGGGCGGCAGCGCGGGCCAGATCAGCAGCGACAGCACGACACCGAACAGCGGCGCGATCGAGAAATACGCGCCCGTGCGCGCGCTGCCGAGATGACGCAGGGCGACGACGAACAGCACGAGGCTGATCCCGTAGCCGCCGAGCCCCGTCAGCATCGCGGCAGCCGTGACCGGGATAGCCGGCAGCGTTGCGCCGGTCGCCAGCGCGATGCCGATGTTCACGGGTCCGGCGATCAGTCCTTTCGCGCACGCGATGACCATCGCGTCGTTTGCGGCCACCTTGCGGGTCAGGTTGTTGTCGACCGCCCAGCACAGGCATGCGCCGACGATCAGCAACGCGCCGACCGGCACGCCGGCCCGCCCCGGCGTCCACGACAGCAGCATGCCGCCGGCGACGATCGCGACCATCCCGAGGAACACCTGCGAATCCACGTTCTCGCGAAACACGACCCACGCGATGACAGCCGTCAGCACGCCCTCGAGATTGAGCAGCAATGCGCTCGTCGCTGCTGGCGTGCTCGATAGCCCGAGCATCAGCAAAGCCGGGCCGGCCACCCCGCCCGCCGCAATCGCTCCGGCCAGCCACGGCAGGTCTGCACGCTGCAGTGTCGCGGCGTCCGCGACCGGCGCATGACGGTTGCGCAGGCGGCGAAGCAGGATCCCGATACCGAGCCCGACGCCGCTGCCGAGATAGAACAGGCCGGCGACCATGAACGGTGACATCGCGCCAACCAGTGCCTTGGCGAGCGGTGTCGCGGCGCCGAACAGCGCGGCAGCGGTGAGCGCGACGAGAATCGCGGAATGTCTCGAGTACATGATCCGGTTTGAATGGACGTTGATAGGCGCCGGCCGTGGCAGCGGACCGTATCGCAGCGGGCTTTTCGTACCTTTCGGAATGCAAGCTGCATCGCATCGGCCGGGTTGCGCGCGCGAACCGACGGCCCCGCCGGGATTATCGCGCGTCGTCATGTCACGATGACCTGGCGCGAACGCTCACAGGCCAATCGATGGCCCGGTATCATTTTATTTTAGGAAAACGAAATAATTGATGGAACTATTTCCGCATTCAGGACATATGAACCGTCCATGCGCAAACGGCAAAGTCGAAACATCGCACATGCAGCGCCGATCGACGCACTTTCTTCGTCCGGTCGTGTGATCTGTTCGAGGCGGGACAGGTGCGGACCCGGCACGTCGAGTGCCGGTGAGAGCAGTCCCGACCTGCCTCTGTCGAGGCAGGTCGGTCTGTCGTGTCATTCACCGCAGGCGAGGTGCATGCGGATCGCGCCGTGCGGCATGCAGCGGCGCGGTGCCGGTTACTCGTTTCCGGCCGTTTGCTGCTCGACCTGCGGCGCTGCGTCGGCTTGCGCTTCCACGTCTGCTGGTTGCGGCTCGGCGGCCTCGGCCTGCTGCCCGGCCTTTGGCTGCTGCTGCGGGCCCTTGGCCGCTTGCGCCGCACCCTTGCCGGGGCGGCGCGCCTTCAGCCGGCGCGCCCGTGCTGCGTCGTCATGCGTGACGCGCCCTGCTTCGTTGCCCTGCAGGTCGACCCGCACAGCGTCTTCGACGAGGCACGACCAGTAACGGTTGCCACGGCACCACGTCGACATCGCTTCGCGCAGTTCGGCTTCGTTGAGCCCGACGGCCTGTGCTTCACGTGCGAGATCGTCCCAGATACCGACCTTGAGCGGCACTTTGGGGGCCGGATTCTTCGGGAACGCGCGCGGAAACTTACGCTGCAGTTTGCCGATCGCAACGATGACCGGATCGACCGGCGCCGACGGCTTCGCCGATGCGGGCTTCGCGCGATGCGGTGCTTTGCCGCCGGCCGCAGCCGGCTTGGCGCCACGCTGCGGCTGGTCGCCGGACTTCGGCTTCGCGCCGGTGTCCGCCGGCGCTGCCGGCCGCTTCGCGTTGCGCTCCTGCTTGGCCTTCGCTGCGAGCTGCGCCCGCAATTCGGCAAGTTGTTCAAAACCCATAAATTCAATCCACCAGGAATATAAGGTGTGGTTCGTGCAGTCATGCCGCGCGGCGCAAAAGCTTCGCCGCCATGCGGGCGCCCCGTCTGCCGCCGTTGCGGAACACAACGGGGCCGCATCGCGCACGCCACTCTGTTTTCAGGCACCCGGCCACGATGCCGGACAAGGCAGGAGTGGAAGTATACCGGTACGCGCGACGGCTGGTTGACTCGCTGGTCTGCATGGGCCCGATTCGGGGTACCGGAAATGCGTCCATGCGGTCGTGTTGCGCATTATAGGGATACGTTGCCGGAAGTCACGCCGTTCACCCTCTATAGCGGAAATCGGGGCCATCTTGCGCGCCCCGATTGCCCCTGGCGGCACTGATCGACGCCCGACACGTGGTGTTCCGCCTCGGGACGTCGAACGCGGATCCCCCCGCATCGGTACGTTGCGGGCCCCGGCTGCGATTCCGCATCCCGGACAGCGGCGTCGGCTGCGTGCGAATCAACGCTCACGGCGATGGATAGGCGCAAGTGCCGTGCCCATTCGATCACGTCGGCGCCCGCGCATGACTCGTTGCGTCCGCATCGATCCCGTGGCGCACGAAGCGGCCGGAAAGTGCGTAGTATGGCCGGATCGATGTCGTCGCCACGTACCTCGGGCCGTTTCGCCGCGCCCTTCCGGCGAGCCGTCGGCATCTCCCTTGACTGCCCAAAGAACGAACCGGTTGTACGAAACGGAGCAGATACATGGTTCCCCCACACGACATCCCGCACGACGGCATTACACGCGAGGAGATTCACCATCGGCAGATCGACATGCGCGGCTACCGGCGCAGCGACGGCCAGTTCGAAGTCACAGCCTGCCTCGCGGACCGCAAAACCTTTGATTTCACGCCGCCCGGCGGCACGCGGACGGTCGCCGCGCGGTCGCCGATCCACGACCTCGGCGTGACGCTGGTCTTCGACTCCGACATGGTCGTCCGCGCCGTGTCCACGTTCCTCCGGTCGCATCCGTATGCGCAGTGCCCGGGCGGCGGAGACTCGCTGCAGGCGCTCGTCGGACTGAGCATCGGCGCGGGCTGGAACAGCGAGATTCGCAAGCGCCTGCCGTCCTGCGATACGTGCACGCATCTGAAGGAATTGCTCGGCCCGATCGCCACCACGGCCTACCAGACGATGGTCGGCATGCGTAAGTCGTCGCTCGAGGAGCGCGACAGCGACGGAAAACCGCGCAAGATCGACAGCTGCCATGCCTATGGCGCATCGCGCGATCTCGTGAAACGTCTTTGGCCCGAATATCACCGGCCTTCGGAAACCGCAAAGGACAGCTAAGGGCCGGGCGTTCGGCCAGCCCCGTGCCACAGGATCGGTACTGCTCGAGAACGCGCGCGTCGCGTGCACAAATGTGCGTCGACCGGTCGTCGAAGTCTCGGCGCTGCCGATCAAAAAACACCCAGTGCAAGTCCCGCTGCAAGACCGGCGCCCAATTCGGCGCAGCGCGCGAGATCGGCGGCGTCGATCGTCTTCGCCGCAAGGATGCGTTCCGGTGTCTGCGCGTGCGTACAGACGATCAGGCCCGGTGCCACGTTCTTCAACCGCCATCCGGCCGCGATCCGGTCGATCTGGCGCAACGCGTTCTGCCCATCGCTTCCCGCACAGATCATCACCGCATAAGGGCGGCCGTTCACGCGATCGAGCGCCGCATAGTAGCAGCGGTCGAAGAAATCCTTCATTAGCCCGGACATGGCCGCGAGATTCTCCGGCGTGGCAAACAGGTAGGCGTCGGCGGCCAGCACGTCGTCCGCGCTCGTCGCATCCGCGCGCTGCAGCCTGACGTCGACGCCAGGCTGCTCGCGCGCAGCGCCGGCAGCCGCTTCAGCCATCTGTTGCGTGCCTCCGGTCATCGTGTGATAGACGATCAACAGCGTCTTCATTCGTCGTTACTCGCGTTCGGTTTCAGGTACGCTGACGGCATCGCCGATTTCCGCTGAATGGCCAGACCAGATGAGGCTGTTCCACGGTCGCTTGCGCGGATCTGCCGGTTTGCCGGCTCGCCGTGGCAACGCACGCATCGATCATGCGCGTTGCGCCAGGTTCGGTTCGAGCTAGTTCGGCCGGACGCACGATCAGTCCGTTACGGCACGCGGTGCATCGGTGTGTTCCGGTCGCGCGTAGTACGCGAGAAACATGTCGGCAGCCGATTGCGCGACTGTTTGTTGCTCCGGCTCCGCGAGCGGCGGCTGGCCCATCGTGATCTGCGGCCAGAACGCGAATGCCTTTACGACACCGTGCAACTGATGCGCGGCAAACACCGGATCGGTCACGGACAGGCGTCCGGCCGCCGCGGCCGCCCGCACCCAGACCGTCATGTCTTCCTCGCGCTCGCCAAGGCGCTCGACCATGTCACGCGCACGTTCCGGCGAATGGATCGCCGCACCGATCGCAACGCGTGCGAGCGAGAGAAATGCCTCGTCGCTGAGCAGGCGCATTTTGCGATTCAGCAACGCGAGCAATTGCTCGCGCAGCGGCACATCGGCACGATAGGTTGGCGAGCTACCGGTCCGGGTCGCATCCCACAATTTTTGCAGGATCGCGGCGAACAACGTTTCCTTGCTCGGGAAGTGGTTATAGACCGTGCGCTTCGACACGTCCGCACGCGCGGCGATACGGTCCATGCTGGTCGCGTCGTAACCCGATGCGAGGAATTCCTCAATGGCCGCGTCGACGATGGCCGCGCGCTTTCGATCGGTCAGGCGCTGAGGGGGAGTACGGGTATTCATTCAGAAATTTTACACCGGGGAGTTTACTTATCCCAGAAATAAACTACACTGTTCAGTATACTTTTTGCTCCGGACGAACCGACATGGCATCGCCTCTCGTTTTGATTCATCGCATTCTGGGTTTTGCGGCCGCCCGACGCGGCCGCGCGCTGTCTGGCGGCTCGCCGCAGCACAATGGCGAGCGCTTCAGCAATGTCGCGCCCCGTCCGGTCGAGGGGTTGGGCAAGACGCTCGCGATCGCCTGGAACATGCTGCTCAACAAGCCGCGCAATACCGTGCCAGCCGGGCTGCTACCCGTCGATTCGCTGACGCGTGCGGCACTCGACGCAGCCCCCGATCGCAGCCTGTACCGGCTGGGTCATTCGACGCTGCTGCTCAAGCTGCGCGGAGAATTCTGGCTGACCGATCCGGTGTTTGCCGAGCGCGCGTCGCCGTTTCGTCGTGTCGGTCCGAAGCGTTTCCATGCGCCGCCGATCGCGCTTGAAGATCTTCCGCCGCTGCGCGGCGTGATCCTGTCGCACGATCACTACGATCATCTCGACCGCGATACGGTGCTCGCGCTCGCGGCAACCACCGGTGTGTTCGTGACAACGCTGGGGGTCGGCGACCGCCTGATCGAATGGGGCATCGACGCGAAGAAAGTCCGTCAGCTCGACTGGTGGCAAAGCGTGGACGTGGCCGGCCTGACGCTGACCGCGACACCAGCCCAGCACTTTTCCGGGCGCAGCCTGTTCGACGGCAACAGCACGCTGTGGGCCTCCTGGGTCATCGTCGACGACAACTTGCGCGTGTTCTTCAGCGGCGACACGGGCTACTTCGACGGTTTCCGGACGATCGGCGAGCGCCTCGGGCCGTTCGATGTCACGCTGATCGAAACAGGCGCATACGACGCGCAATGGCCGTACGTGCACATGCAACCGGAAGAGACCGTGCAGGCGCACATCGATTTGCGCGGACGCTGGCTGGTCCCGATCCACAACGGCACGTTCGATCTCGCGATGCATCGCTGGCAGGAACCGTTCGAACGCGTCACGGCGCTGGCGATCGTGCGCGGCGTCGAACTGTCGACGCCCAGGATGGGCGAGCGCCTCGCACTCGACGAGCCGCACCGCGGCGAGCGGTGGTGGCGCACGGTCGACGAGCGTGTGACGCCCGTTGCCACGACATCGCGCCGCCGGCCGCTTTGCGCATCGCAGGCGACGAAGTAGACCCAGCGGTCGTTGCACATTTTTCCCGGAGCGCGGCAATGCCGCGCTCCGGCAGGCACGTTGCCGGCGTACCCGCACGTCGACGATCTGGCGGTGCAGGTACAAATGAGCAGCTCGACCTTCGACCACCACTTCCGCCCGCTCACTGGCAAAGGTCCGCTGCAGTACCAGAAATGGATACGGCTCAACGAAGCACGTCGGCTGATGCGTCCCGAGCGGCTCGACGCCGCGTCGGCGTCGTTCAGGGTCGGATATGCGAGCCCGGCTCGGTTCAATCGGGAATACAGCCGGTTGTTCGGTAATTCTGCGCGGAGAGATATCGATAGCCTGCGGAGCGGATGTTGTGCTGTCTGTGGTCGCAACGTATTGATCGCTGAGACGGTACCGGTGACGCAGGATGCCGCTTTAGGTGGTATCCGCAAAATGGGCGGATTGCCCGTTCACGCGTGAAGGGGCAATCCTGTCGATCTGGTTGAGATAGACGAGCGCAACGGAATACGTGCTTGTTGCCAGCTCCGGATTGATTGCTCGGCGGGTCGTCTGCGAATTTCAATTTGAGTACCGAGCGGTGCGTGGGCACCTCGCGACGTCGGATCTGTATCCGAACTCGCAAGCGTCCGTCGACTAGGGACAAGTCGCCTCATACCAACCTCGTTGATTGATGAGGACTTTGCCCCCTCCACAATTGAGTCTTCTTAATGTCTTCCTGACGATCGACCGCTAACTCTCGAGTGGTGGGAGTCACGCGCCACGCTGCAATCCAACGATTTGCGCGACTAGAGTCTGCGTTGTCACGTGACAACTCGCGCTGATAGATCGGCGCAGCGCATCCAACTGATTCGCCGCGGTTCGATGTGTCTGCGGCATCAGATTAGCTAAATACGTCTTAAATACTACACATTACGTATCTATTGAGACGATTCACGATGTATTAGCGCCAGCGTCGGAGCGAAGCATGCGAAATGATCATGCGCCCCTATTTACAAGGATGATCTCATCGATTTCGCGTGAAACAACATGAAGAATATGGCGCAACCCATTGCCACATAAGGATTTCAACGAACACCGGATTTCTCGCAAATGTTTCACGATCCGGCCCGTTTGAGTTGACGTAGGGTCTTCAACACCGAAGTTTGTCGCAAATCGGGGCCCCTGATGCGTAGTTGAGCGGGAAGCTCCCAGCTGCACTGGTCGCAACTGAGAGGTACGCGTGACAAAGCCTATACCCTCCCCCGCCGGCCAACACATGCGACGAACGTGATCTGAACACTTCGAATAAATGGGGTCATATCAAAGATGGCCGATGATATACATTCGCGTGCGTAGCCCAGCGGCCATTCCTCTGACGCATGATTGCGAATAGTCAGCGATAAAGGCCCAGGGTCTGGAGACCAACTGATAACTCAGACTCTTCGACACAGGTGCCTCCCGCCTGACATGGGCGTAACCCGGCACTTCGACACGGAAGCTCCCCGATACAACACTTCAGTTGTCACGTGACAACACGCCAGCGAACTCGCCCAGAAAAGTGCATTTCGAGACGAGCCACCGGTAGCGAATCTCATCATTCACGATCCACTTATTCACATTCAATGGAGTCCGATCACAAAGCCTCCTGAGAGACGATTCCTCACTGACGTTGTCTTCCGTTCTGAATCGATTGTCACGTGACAACTCATCGCGCGCGAGGTAGTCACGCCGAGCTAAAGACAGAATTTCGGGCATCGAAATGATCTCGCCATTACCGGAAGCTCGATTGAATCAAAGATTTACTGACACGGGATTCCGTTGAGAAGAAGCAAATCCCTGCTGCTTGTCACGTGACAACTGAGTTTTCCAGCGACACCCTCGGAATTGATCGATCCCAGCTCCGACGAGTTCTATCAAGAACACTACGAGATCAGCAGCCTCTCGCCACTCGCTAACACCACCATCAACATTGAAATGCGTCGAATTTTCTCTCGATCTTCGTACGTATTTTTCAATCGTGATCGCCAATTTTATTTTTATTCGACCACCAGTCACGACGACTCGTTAGCCATTCGGCCCACTTGTCACGTGACAACCACATCGATCACCAAAACATACATCTCGACGAAGGGTTTTCTGGACATTTTGATAATAATTGCATATATTACGCAAAACTCCGTGGAGGAATTTAATGGCTTTCAAGATCGCCGTCAGTAATCAAAAAGGTGGGACTGGAAAGACAACCATCTCCGTCAATATCGCCGCCGCGTTCGAAGCCGGCGGCAACAAAGTCGCCCTGATCGATGCCGACCCTCAAGGCACGTCCGTCCGGTGGGTGACGAGCGGCGAGAACACGTTGCCGATGACGGTTCTTTCTCTGGCCCCTGCCGGTCGCGGCATCGGCGGCGAGATCAAGAAACAGGACGCGAACTTTGACGTCATTGTTGTCGATTGTCCTGGCAACCTCGAAGACCCGCGAATTGCCTCCGTGCTCGAGGTCGCCGACTTCTGCCTCGTGCCGCTGTCGCCGTCGCCGGCCGATCTCTACAGCACCGTCGCGATGATCCGAATGATCGAGTCGATGCGATCCGTCCGTAACCCGAATCTTTCTTCCGCATTAATGCTGAATAGTGTTAATGGAAAAACTAAAATGCGTGAAGAAATTTTAAAAATTCTAAGAGCTGAGGAAATAGGGGAGCATCTGCTCGACAGCCAGATCGCGCAACGCGAGGTCTACCGTCAGACATTTGCGCTCGGCACCACGATCCACCACCACAATCGATACCTGAAGGGCCTGAAGGAAGCCCGGGCGGAAATCGAAAAGCTGGTCACGGAAATGGCCCAATACATCGCGTCGACGCGCGCTACCGGAGCCGCCCATGGCTAAGGACACTTCGAAAGACAAGAAGCCGACCGGCAACCTGCATCTCGCAGCCGGCCTGTTGCGCGGGCTCGCGCAGGAAAACGCGGCCCTCGAAACGCGGCTGCCCGAACCGGCGATCGCACCGAACGTCGTCGGCGAGACGGCGCCCATCGGCGCCCCGGCCGCAGCGACGCCCGCCGGCACGCCGGATCTTGGCGCGCCTCAGAAGGTATGGGTCAAGGATTGCATTCCGAACCCGTTCAACCCGCGCGTGTTCTACTCCGAGTCGAGCCTGCACGAGCTCGCCCTGACGCTGAAACGGGAAGGGCAGATCGAGCCGATCAAGGTTACGCGGCTCCCGGAGTTTCCCGGCAAGCTCGTGGTGATCGACGGGCAACGTCGGCTCCGCGCGACGAGCATCAACGGCGATGAAACCATCAACGCCACGTTCCGCACGGATCACACGCCCGAGCAGCTCTACACGATCGCGTATCGCGCGAACCACGACCACGAACGCCAGACGATCTTCGACGATGCGGTCGCGTGGAAGCGTC
The DNA here is from genome assembly GCF_902833075.1 of Burkholderia sp. BCC0405. NCBI lineage: Bacteria > Pseudomonadati > Pseudomonadota > Betaproteobacteria > Burkholderiales > Burkholderiaceae > Burkholderia > Burkholderia sp. BCC0405. Next base: position 32,531 of record NZ_CADFEO010000023.1, on the reverse strand, counting down.
TCCTCGACGAGAAGGTCTTTTCCGATCAGAACACGCTGGCGGAAAAGATCGGCAAGGACAAGGCTTCGATCAGCAAGACGCTGTCGCTCAACGCGCTCCCGAACACCCTCCTGGAACGGATGGCGAGTGCGAACGACGTGGTCGGCCTGCAGGCGGCGTACTTCCTGAAGCTGATCTTCGAACGCCTGGGCGAGCCGACGGCCGACCGGCTGTTGACGGCCGTGATCGACCGGAAAAAATCGGTTCGAGATCTCGAGAATTTCCTGCGTGCACAGAGCGACGGCAGCAAGAAAGCGGGGCGCACGCGCTACAGCGTTCGCCACGACTTCGCGCTCGAATCGCGAGCGATCGGCCAGTTGAAGACCTATCCGGACGGACGCCTGGATCTGCAGCTCAAGGGCGTCGACGCATCGCACCAGGAGGCGCTCGCCGACAAGCTCAAGACCGTCATCGACGCGTACGTTGCCGAGCTGGCAACGGCCACGCAGCAGTAACGCGCGAAAAGCAGAAGGCCTCGCATCCGGGTGTGCACCGCGAAGCCGGACAACGATGTCCGGCCCGCGACGCACACCGGCCGCGAGGCCTTGTTCAGTTGCCTGCGAGACTGCTTTTCAGCAGGAATTCCAGCAAGTCGTCCGAGGTCGGTTCGCCCCACGTATCCAGCGCGAGCCATCGGAAGAAGCTGGTCTGCGCGAGCTTGCTCGCCTTCTTCTTCGGCGACAGCGTGAGGTCTTTCGAACCTGCCACCGTCTCGTTGTAACGCTCGATCAGCTTGGTCTGGTCGTCGATCTCCAGTTCACGGAAATACGCGCCGGCTTCCTCGACCTTGGCCGCCAGATATTTGTCGCGAATCTGTTCCTGCTTGCTCTGCGCGGATTCCTTCGCCGGCGCGGCCGCCTCCGTTCCCTGCCCGTCGGACAGCGTGTAGCCGTGCGTCAACGCCTTGCGGAAATACGCGGCCACGTTGTCGACCGGGGCCGCATTCTTCTTCGTAGTCCGATTGAGCGTATAGGCAATCGCCGCCTTGATGCGCTGCACACCGTATTGCGTGATCAGCCGGCGCGCTTCCGAACGCGGGATGCCGAACTTGGCGACCTCCTCGACCAGCGCTTCGTTCTTGACGTCGCCGTCCTCGACCGTATCGGTGCTCTGCTTGCGCGTCACCTTGAACTGGACAGCCTCCACGCTCCGGCCGGACTTGTGTTCGATCAACTCGAGCGTGTGATCCGAAACTTCGTTCACCTCCTGAATGCACGGCACCAGGACCTTGCTCTTGAACAGCTTGTATTCCTTGTACGACTGCGACGCCTTGTCCTGGCCGAGAATGAGGTCACGAAATTTCGGTAGCGGGATTTTCGCGGTGATGCCGATCCCCTCGTAGCGCACCGTGTTTTCCCACAACGCGAGGGAGTGCGACCGCCGGAACTCGCGGGCGATCCGCATATCGATCAGTGCGTAGATCTCGGGGTTGAGCAACTCGCTGCGAATCTGGTCGGAGAAGCTGTACTTCAGCACCGATTGCTCGAGCTCCGCGCCGGCGAGCAGGCCCGATGCTTTCCAGACTGTCGACCGATCCGCGGCCAGATAGTCCCAGTTGACGACGGTACTGATCAGCGAGTTGACCGTGTCCTTCACGTACTTCGTGTTGTTGCTGTTCAACCCGCTCTCGTGCGAAAGCGACGCAATCGAGATCGAGAAGCTCGTCCGGCCTGGCTCGAACGCCTCCTGTCGAAGCGCGTTCTTGATCAGCGAGCTGAACATCTTGCGCTGCTGCAGACCGATCTTTCCGGACTTGGGCGCGATATGAATCGCCTGGACCGCCTTGCGCAGCAAGTCGGGCGGCTCGGGTGTCTGAAACAGCGAAACCTGTTTATCTGAGCCTTTGCTTGCGGGCTTGCGCGGCATCGTAATGTCCGGATAAGGTCACCTTGTTGAAAGCGGACTTTATACCTTTTCGTGTCGAGGAGCAACGCCCTTGTTCCGGCTTTACTTGCAATATCGCTGCTAACATTCTGATATGAAAAGAAAATTTACGATCAGACGATCTGTGCGGAGCCCCATATCCATCTACCTTTCGTCAAAAAAGCTTCCCACAAGCCGCTACCTTTCATGCCCGGACACGGAAACCCGGCATGAGATTTGCCCTCGGCAAGGTAACCATCCATGGGAAGCAAACGTGCGGATCCGAGATCGGTTCGCGAATTCGTGATGCTCTGCAGCACAGACCTGTTTTGCTCCCATAACTTGCTACCTTTGCCGATTCCCACAGGAGGGTACCTATCGACCCGCTTCGGTAGCGTTGACTGCGGTGATTTTGGCCTTGAAGGCAGACATCGCTCCCATAAACGGCAACCTGTTGGTTTCCCCATAAAAGGTTACCTGTTGGTGCCATCGATCCTGTCCATGGGAACCAGCCATAGGGAATCGTGGTGGCACGCAACCGAGCTGACCCAAATGCTACCCATAACCAGCTACCTTTAAGGCGCCCCATAACCGGCTACCCGAGAAAAAACACTGTGTGACCCGGCGTCCACGGATCAAAAAAAGCGCCCCATAAAAGGCTACCTACGGGCATTCCCATAGACGACTACCCAACGCGTTTCCGGGCCGATTTCCCATAACCGGGTACGCGTGCCCCATATCCACAACCCCGATTCCCCACAACGCGGTACCCCAAACCCCAAATCCACAGACCTTAACCCCCAGCGCCTTACACCTGTGCTCCCATAAATGGGTACCGAACACCCGTCAAACCCTTGTCAGATAAGGCTGTGAGCCGTCTAAAAGTAGTTAAAGAAGTAAACGTGGTTAACAAAAGATGTAAACACACGTGCGCTTCCGCAGAAAGACGAACCCCATAAACCGCTACCAATTGGTAGCCGTCTGTGGTGTCCCAGACAACTCAAACCGTCGATTCAAGCCTGAAAACAATGACTTGGCTCCTCGATCGACACTGGCTCGAGGCCCGACAAGGCTTCCAGAAGAGGTGAGCACCCACTCACATCGACTGAAACGTAGAAACCTATGGGAGAAAAACGGGAAGAAAGTGCCGTTTCCAGGCACAGGTTCCCATTTATGGGACCCAAAACCCGGCACCGTAACCTCGTCAGCACCTGTTACCAACCGGCAAAGCAGATCAGCGTTCCGAAAACACGAATCTCTGTGGTTTCGTTCACAGCAGCTTGAAATCATCCGGGACGGCAGGCGAAGGGATTTTTGCACTCACGCTTCCCTGTCCATGGACAAGTTTTTCCGATTGCCCGCCCACGCATCTCGTCAAATTTAGCCTGTGGCCTGTACACAGAGGAAATCGACGCCATTCGATTTGCTGCCTCCGTGGTCTTCCAACTTTCTACCTTTGGAGCGACCAACCCAAGTTCAATGCTGTGCGTCCGTCTCACGAGGAGAGGCCCGGGAACGGCTTCCCATAGATGGACCCGGTGGGTCACGCGTCGCCGGCTCTTGGGTCGATCTCGTGCATGCCGTGAACCAACGTGAAGATGCGGGCGACCGCGAAGCTCACCGCAATCGAATTCGAGCGATGATCCCGAACATTCTCACCTTCCGATAGTTCCAGATCCCGTAAAAGCTCACCAACCAGACGAGGCCGCAGGAATCGGCATGCTGTGCGGGCAGCGACTCCCGCCTGAATTCCCGGCGGCCAAAACCGCGGAATGAAAATCCTGTGATCCGCGCATGTTGCGCGATACGTTCCTGAGCGGAATCGGACGGGTCACAAGCATTGCCGCGACATCACGACCCAACGTGCCAAGATCGCCAGACGAGCGTGGCGACCTCGGTGCCGTATCGTCGGCGTAGCCGTGAAGTGATTCCCACCGAATTCTTCACCGCACGCAACGTGTCCACACCTTTCGTCATACGGGCCACAGGACCGCGCGGCGACGAGTGATACCGGCTCGGGTAACGCTTGGCATCACAGCGCGGCGATTGGTTGCCGGAGCGATTGCTGGGCGCTGCGGCGATTCGATCGCGCATGCCCTGATTACCGTTAAACCGAATCGTGGTCGTTTATGGGAAGAACCGTCGCTTGAACCGCGGCGACTGGCAACGCGGCAGACAGTTCGACTGCTGATGCTGTGATCGTGATTGATCTGATAACGGTCACATCAAGCGTGAGCGTGCCGGCGGCACCGTTTATGAAACAGTCACGGGTAACGCACATCACACTGCACCGCGCGGACATGGCCCATCCTCGGCACTGAAGCACGGGTGCACCGACCGTTTCCCGTCTCCGCCACCGCGCGCTCAGCAGGCGTGCCGACACGCACGACACAGTTCATCGTGCCTGTGACAGTCAAGCGGCCCCCCACGTTTTCTCCCATACGTGTATCCCAATTGCGCTTGCACGTTGACGCCACATTTTTCGCGGCACGGTTATGATGCACAGGTCCCGAACACGGCATGACAACCGATCGGGTCAGGGGCGGTATCTCGATGGTCTTTCAATCCGTGATAAACCAGAAAAGAGAGTTCAGCGATGCGAATCCAGATCAGAAAACTCACGCTGGCTGCTACTGCAGCCGCGTTCCTGTTCGGCTCGGCAGTTCCCGCGTTTGCGCAGACCGACGCCAGCGCGCCCGCGGCACAGGACGCGAAAGCAGCGAAGAGCCAGGCACGCAAGGCGGCCAGGGCCCAACGCAGGGCGGAGCACAAGGCTGCACGTGCGAAGAACACCGCCGAGCTGAAGAAACTCGAAGATGCCGGTTACAAGCCGGCGGCCAACGATCCTAACTATCCGCAGAACCTGCAGAACGCGGAGAAGAAAGCTGCCGGCGCTGGTCAGTAAGCGTCGGCCGGCGGCAAGCCACGGTTCGATCCGCGGCTTGCCGTGTGCGTCGTGATCTCACGGCGCACATCGAAAACCACATTCCCGGTATCGACGAGGGAAAACGCAATCGATACGCTTGCGTTATTTGATTCGCATTCCTGCATGTCTTGGCGCACGCCTTCCCGCACACTGCCCAGTCAGTTCCCCCCGCCAGGTGCAGCCGCATTTCCCGTCATCTTCAGCCAGTCCTTGAACGCCCGCACCGCTTCGTCGTTCGCGCGGGCCGAGGCCACGTAGGTGAAGTAGCGCCACGGCGGCAGCGCCGGTTCGCTGAACGGCTGCACGAGCCGACCTTCGGCGATGTCGTCCGCGACGAGCGCGATCGGCCCCATCGCGACGCCGAGCCCGTCGAGCGCCCCTTGCAGCGTCAGGTAGAAATGCTCGAGCGTGAGCGAGTGGCGCGGCACGAGATTCGGCTGTCCGGCTGCCGCGAGCCATTCGGGCCACATGCCGGGATAGGTGGCCGCGTGCAGCAACGTGAAGCCGGCGAGATCGGCCGGCGTATGCAATGGCCGCCCCTCCAGCAGCTTCGGCGCACACACCGGCAGCCGGACTTCGGACAGGAATTCCTCTGCAACGTACCCGTCGATGGCCTGCGGGCCGCCGCGAACGATCAGGTCGACCCTGTCGCGCAGCTTGTCGATCGGCTCGTTCGACGTCGACAGCCGCACTTCGATAGCCGGATGGGCGACCTGGAACGACGACAGCTTCGGCACCAGCCAGCGCAACGAGAACGTCGCGGGGGCGCTCACGCGCAGCACCCGTGGCTGCGCATGGCCGAAATGCTGCGCGGTGGCGAGCGCGATCCGGTCGAACGACGCCCCGACCTCGGCGAGATACGCACGGCCCGAATCGGTCAGCTCGACCCGCCGGTTGTGGCGTTCGAACAGCGGCCGCCCGAGCCATGTCTCCAGTTGCTGCACGTGACGGCTGATCGCGCCGTGCGTCACGCACAGTTCGTCGGCGGCCAGCGTGAAGCTGCCGAGGCGCGCGGCGGCTTCGAACGCACGCAGCGAATTCAGCGGAGGGAGTCGTCGGGCCATTGTATGGTTCGTGTGATATTTGCTCACACGAGGATTCAGGTTTTATCGTTTGATCGGGGGCTTAAGCTCCGCCAATATGGCACACAAACGGCCGATTCGGCCGAACGATTGTCTGAATTTCTCACATGGAGTACGAAGCATGCCGAACGTGGTGGTCGTGGGCGCTCAATGGGGCGATGAAGGCAAGGGGCGCGTCGTGGACTGGCTGGCGGCACAGGCCGATCTCGTTGCACGCTACAACGGCGGCCACAACGCGGGTCATACGCTGGTCGTCGGCGGCAAGACGTACAAGCTCGCGCTGCTGCCGAGCGGCGTCGTGCGCGGCAAGCGCGGCGTGATCGGCAACGGCGTGGCGCTCGATCCGGAAGCGCTGCTCGCGGAAATCGGGCGGGTGGCCGAGCTCGGGCTGTCGGTGACGCCGGACAACCTGTCGATCGCCGAGAACGCGACGCTGGTGCTGCCGATACACCGCGCGATCGACCAGGCTCAGGAGCGTCTGCGCCGCGAGCCGATCGGCACCACGCTGCGCGGGATCGGGCCGGCCTACGAGGACAAGGTCGGGCGTCGCGGGTTGCGCATCGGCGATCTCGCGGAACCGGGCCAACTCGCCGCCAAACTGGATGCGCTCGTCGACCATCACAACGCGTGGTTCCGCGGCCTGGGGCTCGACGAGTATTCGCGCGACACGATGCTGGCGACGCTGGTCGATCTGGCGCCGCGGATCCTGCCGTTCGTGCGCCCCGTCTGGGCCGATCTCAACGACGCGACCGACCGCGGCGAGCGCATCCTGTTCGAAGGGTCTCAAGCCGTGATGCTGGACATCGACTGGGGCACGTACCCGTTCGTGACGTCGTCCGGTACCGTTGCATCGGCGGCGGCGGCCGGTACGGGGCTCGGTGCGGCGAAGCTCGGCCACGTGCTGGGCGTCACCAAGGCGTATGCGACGCGGGTCGGCGGCGGCCCGTTCCTCACCGAGCTGTCCGACGCGACCGGCGAAACGCTGCGTGCGCGCGGGCAGGAGTTCGGCGTGAATACCGGCCGGCCGCGCCGCTGCGGATGGCTCGATGCCGCGCAGTTGCGTCAGGCGGTCAGGATCTCGGGTATCGATTCGCTGGCGCTCACCAAGCTCGACGTGCTCGACGGTTTCGCGTCGATCGCGCTGTGCGTCGGCTACGAACTCGACGGCGTGCGGGTCGATCATCTGCCTGCGAGCCTCGATGCACAGTCGCGCGCGAAGCCCGTGTACGAGCGGTTCGACGGCTGGAGCGGCACCGTGAAAGGGGTACGTGAACGGGCGGCGCTGCCGCGCGCCGCACAGGATTTCATTGCGCGCATCGAGGCGGTCGCGGGCGCACCGGTATCGATGATCACGACCGGTGCGGAGCGCGACGACACGATCGTGTTGCGTAATCCGTTCGATGCCGCAGCCACGGCCTGAGGCGTCATGCATGCGGTGAATCGCGGGGCGGCACCGTGGTCGTCGGGCAGTTTTTGCCGATCCGGTGCCGCTCGTGTGCCGGCGCGACCGGTCGCGTATCCGCTCGGGCCATCCATCGCGCACGGCGGCTCGGCGACACGATCCGGCGTCCGGATCACGCCGCGTACGGCGAACTGGACACGTCTGCACCGCTGCTGTACTGTTCCGCACAATTCGCGCCAGACCGGCCTGCGCCGGAGCCGCCGGCACCATGGCCACACGGTGGCGCGACGTGATCTCAATCCCGGGGACAGGTCGATGGACACGTTACAGATGATGCGCATTTTCGTCCGGGTTGCGGAGGAGGGCAGCTTCACGAGCGCGGCCCAGCGCCTGGACATCACGACGGCCTACGCATCGCGGTCGGTCGCGCAGCTCGAAACGCATCTGCGCACGCGCCTGCTCAACCGCAGCACGCGCCGCATCGCGCTGACCGACGCCGGGCAGCGCTATCTCGACCGCTGCCAGCGCATCCTCGGTTATATCGAAGAAGCGGAATCCGAGGCGGCCGATGCACAGGCAAAGCCGTCCGGACGGCTGCATGTCCATGCGACGACGAGCTTCGGCCAGGCCTACGTGGTGCCCGCGGTCGTGCGATACCGGCAGCGCTATCCATCGGTCGCGGTCGAGCTGACGCTGTCGCAGCACGTGCCCGACATCATCGACGAAGGCTACGACGTGTCGCTGCAGTTGAGCGCGACGGAGTTGCCCGATTCAGGGCTTGTGTCGCAGCGGCTCGGCGAGGTGCACAGCGTGCTGTGCGCGTCGCCCGCGTATCTGAAGGAGCGCGGTACGCCGCGCACGGTACGCGAGCTCGACGGCCATGCGTGCCTGCAGATCGTCACGCCGGTATTTCCGCGCGATCGCTGGCATCTCCACGGCCCTGACGGCCCCGAGACGTTCGACCTGCCGTCGCCGGATTTCCAGGTGAACATCGCCGACGCGCTCGGCGCCGCATTGCGCGCCGGCCTCGGCATCGGTTCGCTGCCGATGTCGTCGGCGCTGCCCGCGCTGGCGAGCGGTGCACTGGTACGCGTGCTGCCCGACTACCGATTGCAGAAGCTGACGGTCTACACACTGTACGCATCGCGCCAGTATCTCGATGCGAAGATCCGCACATTCGTCGATTTCCTGCGCGAATGCGTGCCCGAAATGCTGTCCACCGACGAGGCTGCGCTGCACGCTTCCTGCAAGTCCTGAGGTTGTACCGTCGTCGTGTGAGCACGAGGCGGTGCGTCAATCAAACGAGTAATACGCAGTCCTCTATTTGGCGCAGATATCGGCCATCCCCACGACCGGCCCGGGCAATGACGCCCGCGTAACCGGCGTGCCCTTATGAAAGCGCTTGCTTTCGATATCGAACATCGTTGGTTCGGTGCGTGGTGCCGACGCCCTAGAATCGGTTCGACCGGCTTCATCGCATGCGTGCGCCAAGCTGCATCCTCTTCATCGAACCCGATACGACATGGCAGACCAACACTCCACAACCCGCCGCAGGTTCCTGCATGCCGGCCTGGCGATCGCGGCGGGCGCCGCCGCGCATCCGGGCTTCGCGCTGGCGAGCACGGCCGGCGCGCGTACGTTGCGCATCGGCTATCAGAAAGGGCCGCTCAGCCTGTTGAAGGCGCGCGGTACGCTGCAAAGCAAGCTCGCGACACTCGGCGTGACCGTCACGTGGACCGAGTTTCCGTCAGGGCCGCCGCAGCTCGAGGCACTGAACGCGGGATCGATCGACTTCGGCGATGTCGGTGAGGCGCCGCCGATCTTCGCGCTCGCGGCCGGCGCGCCGCTCGTCTATTACGCGCAGACACCGGCCGGCCCTTCGGCCGAGGCGTTGGTGGTCGCGAAGGATTCGCCGGTCAGGACCTTTGCGGACCTGCGTGGCAAGCGCATCGCGCTGGTGAAGGGATCGAACACGCACTTCCTGCTGGTTCGGTTGCTGCAGGCCGCGAAGCTCAACCATGCCGACATCTCGCCGGTCTGGCTGTCGCCGTCCGATGCGCGCGCCGCGTTCGAGAATCGTTCGGTCGATGCGTGGATCATCTGGGATCCGTTTCTCGCGGTGGTACAGCAGGCGTTCGGCGCGCGGATCGTCGCGGACGGCACTGGGCTCGTCGAGAATCGCGGCTACTACTTTGCGTCGCGCACGTATGCGCAGCGCAATGCCGACGTGCTGGACGCGGCCGTGGCGGAATTGACGGCGGTCCAGCGATGGCTCGATGCGAACCGCGCGCAGGGCGCGGCCGAGTTCTCGAAGCTGTGGGGGATTCCGGAGCCGGCGGTTGCGCTCGCGTTTCGCCGCGCGCGCTTCGGTGTCGAGCCTGTTACGCGTGACACGCTCGCGTATCAGCAGCGCATCGCCGACGTGTTCTACCAGGCCGGCGTCCTGCCGAAGCGCGTCGACGTCAGCCTGGCTGCACCACCCGCGCTCGCTTGACGGTGCCGCGGGTCAACGGAGGAACGGCAGCGCGACATCGTCCGGAATCGGGCGCACATACGGCCGGCCGCCGCGCCGCTCGGGCAGTTCCGCCTTCACCTGTGCGAGTGTGTCCGGCGCGACGAGCAGGTCGATCGCGGTCGCGGTCATTGCCGTTCGAGATCTCGCCCGAAGGCTGACGGGTAAGCAAGTCCAAGGGCAGGGGCAAGCCACGACCCCTGTTCGCGGAGGCTACCGTACGCGAAAACGAAAACGCCACGGATGAAAATCCGTGGCGTTTCTTTTTACGCAACCTGCGTAGCCGTTCGCGTTGGAAGCGGCGTTACGTTACCCCTGCTTTTCCCAAAGCGTGCGGCCGAAGAACGTCAGCGTGCGATCCCACGCCATTTGCGACCACACCGGATCGAACTGCGTGCCGGCGATGCGGCCGGGGCCGACGGCTGTTTCATTCGCGAACGCGTGATGCGCGAGATAGCGATGGAATTCGATATTGACCTTCGCATCGGTCAGCTTCTTCTCGAGCGCATCGACCTGGTCGATCGCGAAGAACGCGTCCTGCGTGCTCCAGTGGCCCATCAGCGGCACCTTGAGCTTCGCCGGATCGAGGTAGTCGAGCGGCGGGAAGCCGTACCACGTGACGCCCGCGTCCGCATCGGCGAATTGCAGCGACAGCAGCGTGAGTGCGCCGCCCATGCAGTAACCCGTTACCGCGACACGCGAGGCAAGCGTCTTCAGATGCGTCACGGCGCCCGGAATGTCCTGTGAAGCCGCGTCGCCGAAATCGAGCCCGGTCATCAGATGGTGCGCTTCCTCTTCCTCGACCGTCGATTTGCCGCGATACAGGTCGGGCACGAGCGCGAAGTAGCCGCAGCGCGCGAGGCGATCCGCGACGCCGCGGATCTGGTCGTTCAGCCCCCACCATTCCTGGATGACGACGACCGCGGGCGCGCCCTCGGTCTTTGCCGGCGTGGCGAGATAGCCCTGCAGTTCCTGGCCGTCCGGGCGTCGAAACGTGATCATGGAACCGGATGTTTGAGACATGAAACCGCTCCTTTTCGAAAAATGCGATGAGTGCGGCATCGGGGCCGGCCTGCGGGCGCGGCGACGATCGGACAGGCCGGGCGTCGTGGTTCTGCTCGCGTTCGTTTCGGCCGGCGCCGACCACGCGGCCATTCTATGCGCAAACACCGGCTGCCGGCGTGAACGGAGCCGCGCCGCGCGCGATCCGCAAGATCGCATCGATCGGGGCGCGCAATCCGTTCCGGAAGCGGGCGCCCGGAACGCAAACACCCCGCCCCGATGAACGGGAGCGGGGTGTTTCGTTTGCTGCGCGCGTATCGGAATATGCGGGCGCGTGTCCGGCTTACTGGCCGAAATACACGGAGTCGCGGCCGTCCTGCTTGACCGCGATCGCGCGGCCGGCGTGTACGCCGGCGGAGGCTTGCGCGCCGTAGCCGGTTTCATCGGCGTTCGTCACACGGGCCTGTGCGGTCTGCAGCGCGCGCGGGTAATACTGATCGGAGACCTCCGGCTTGTAGCCGGCCTGTTCGAGCTGGACGAGTTCCGCACGCACCTGGCCACGCGTCAACTGGCCCGACGGGTTCGATTGCGCCAATGCGGCGTACGAGGCGGACAGGGCAGTTGCGGCGACGACAGCGTAGATGAACGACTTCATGATGACCTCCGGTTTCATTGATTTCGCGCTTCGCTTGTTGCGTTCAGCGGTTGATTGCATCGTAACGATCACGTTACCGGTCGGAAATACGCGTTCCAGCGAATCATTATTGCAACTGGGTAAACGATCCGAGGTGGCTGGCGTTTTGTCTGATGATGGCGACGCTGTCCGGCGCTTGATAGGGACTGCGGATGGCGCTGAGAATGGAGCGATGTCGTCGATCGGCCGGGGCCACACAACGATCAGTTAAATCGCATTCCGAAGTATTTGAGCGAGGCCGCTCATATCGTTCATGCCGTATCGCAGGCACACAGCCGCGTCACTTGACCGCGACCGCCTGCCGTTTCCGGTATTCGGCAGGCGTGATTCCGACGTGCCGGGTGAACGACCGCCTGAGCGTATCGACATTCGTGAAGCCGCATTTCGCGGCGACCTGTTTCGGCGTGTCGTGGCCGTTCTCGAGCAAGTGGCGGGCGGCCGAAATGCGGGTCGCCTCGACCCATGCGGCGGGCGTCATGCCAACTTCCGCGCGGAACAGCCGTGCGAAGTGGCGCGGGCTAATGCCCGCGTGCTTCGCCATTTCAGCCACCGAATCTCCGTTGCTGTTCCATCATTCCAGTCGAGTGTTCTATTTCGCCGTGCTCGCGGGCCAGAGGCGCGGGCTGGAATACGATCCCGAGTTGCTCTACTGCGGCTGCATGTTCCACGACATGGGGCTCACGCACAGACACAGCAGCGCGTGCGAGCGTTTCGAGGTGGACGGCGCCAACGCCGCCCGCGATTTCCTGAAGGGCAAGGGCATCTCGCAGCAGGAGATCGACGTCGTGTGGGCCTCGATCGCGCTGCATACCACGCCGGGCATCCCGCAGCACATGCATCCGGTGATCGCGCTCGTTACCGCCGGCGTCGAGATGGACGTGCTGGGCCTGATGTATCCGGAATACAGCGACGTCGAACGTGAGGCTGTCGTCCGTGCGCATCCGCGTACGCCGCACTTCAAGGAAGACATCATTCAGGCGTTCTACGACGGGATCAAGCACAAGCCCGACTCGACGTTCGGCAACGTGAAGGCCGACGTGCTCGCAGACAAGGATCCGCCTTTCCGCGCGGGAAATTTCTGCAGCGTGATCCGGTCGTCTGCGTGGGCCGGCTAATTGCTCGCGGGACGGTGCACGTCCGGGTGCTGAGCGGAGATCGTGCGTGTAGCGTGAATCGTGGTTCATGGCGTATTCAGGAGTGCGATCATATATTGCAAATCGCACGATCGACCGCTTACCCACGCGAATGGCGCGACTGCGGGCGACAACGCCAATATTCATACGGCCGGCCCGGGCGACCTCGCGCGGTTGTGGGATATCTGGCTGATCGCGCAGTGATCCCGGAGCAGCGCATGCATGCGAAGGGTGTTGGCGTGTACGGCACGTTTGCCGTGGCGGACGAGATCGGCCGATGCACGAGGGGCGGTAACCATCTCGGCAATCGGCAAGCAGACGCTGATGTTTGCGCGCTTTCCGACGGTCAGCGGCGAACGTGGTTCGGTCGACGTCGTTGGACAACAGCGCGCGTCGGATCGCCGGGGTGTCGAAGGGCATCCCTCACGTCAAGTTGGCAACTGTGCGAAGCCCGGGCCGACTTGTGGCGCGGGCATCGCGGCGACACGGGTGCGGCTGGCGGCGGCGTCGAGTCCAGCGGGGCGGGTTGGTGTGGTGGCATCCGCCGCGTCGCAGGCGAAAAGGTAGCCGTATATGGGGGCGCGATTCATTACGCTGCCGGATTTTCTACCGATACGAGCGTTCCAATGGCTTCCATACTTCATAACGTGCCCGATATTCCCCGTATCGGTGTGTGCTCGACCTTGTCCGGAAGGATGAAGCGGCGAAATGGGAGCAAATGAAGCCAGTTAAAAAGTTGTTACGTGACAACCGTACGATGTTTATCGGGACTTTATATACTGAATGACTGCATCCCGTCTCCCGGGCGAATCTTCGATTCGCGGTCACGGAAGCCTGTCTCCCGGCAGGTGAGTCATGTCGCTCCCACCTTCGCAGGCACCCTGGCGAGCGGCTCAGGCGCGCTCATCATCCGCCTTCCGCAAGTTTGGCAAAACGCCTATAATGGTTGGGCAAATTGCCGGGAGAGAGTCATGAGCACCATCGCTTTCCATCCTTCGGGTGTCGCGCATCCGCGCCAGGCCGAATTCACGATTCTCGAACAGCTGCTGGCGATCCGTGTCCGATCGGGGGCCGATCTTGCCGAACTGGCGAGCGCACGCGTCGACGTCTCGGTGATCGACCGTCTGTCCGAGCGCGGGCTGAAATCGGACGAACTGGCCTTCATCATTCCGCGTCGCACGCTGAGCCATCGTCGCCAGGCGCACGAACGCCTGTCGCAGGAGGAATCCGACAAGGCGATTCGTCTCGCGCGCATCGTCGCGCAGGCGACGGCCACGTTCGGCGACCAGGACAAGGCGATGGCGTGGCTGCGCAACGGGCTCCAGCGCTTCGGCGGCCGCACGTCGCTCGACATGGCGAGCACCGAGCATGGCGCGCGGCTCGTCGAGGAAGTCCTCACGCAGATCGACGAGGGGTACTTCGCTTGACGACGCTGTGGCGGATCAGCAATTTCGCCGACCTGAAAGGCATCGGCGGGTTGCGTGCCGGCGGGCGCTGGCATTTTGCCGGGCAGCCCGTCGTGTATCTCGCCGAGCATCCGGCGCTCGCGCTGCTCGAGACGCTCGTTCATTTCGAAATCGCCACGGTCGCGCAATTACCGAGCGGATACCAGTTGCTTCGCATCGAGGTGGCCGATTCGGTCGATATCGCCGAAATCGCGGAGGGCGATGCGCCGGACGACTGGCGAACCAACGTCGACTGGACCCGCAGCGCCGGCACCGAATGGCTGCACACGCAGCCGAGCGCGCTGCTGCGCGTGCCAAGCGTCATCGTGCCGCACGCGCACAACTTCCTGCTGAATCCGCTGCATCCGGCCGCTTCCGAGGCCCGTATCGCGGAAGTCATGCAATCGCCGTACGACACCCGGATTCTGCGGCTGATCCAGCCGCCGGCAGGCGAATAGGGAGCCCGACGGCACGCGCCGAGCACGAGCGCAATCAGCGCTCGTGTGCGGCGCGGTCCGCGGCGGCATCGGGCGGCAGCGTCTGCCGGATGCGTGTGACCGTTCGCGTGCTGACGAGACCGAGCATCGAACTGACGTCGGCAAGTGCGTGGCCTGCAAGCAACTGGCGGCGCGCATACGTATTGCGCAGCACGCGCGGGCTCATGTCCGCCGCGCGGAAACCGATCGCGGTCAACGCGTCGCGCACCACGAGCAGCAGGAACATGTCGTTCATCGCGCCACCGCCGCGCGGCGCGGGAAACAGTAACGCCGACGCCGGTGCGTCCGCCGAGCGCACGCGCCATGCGGCGAGCGGCGCCAGCGCAAATTCGGCGAGCGTGATTCGGCGCGCCGGCCGTGCCCGATCGCGCGGCAAGGATAGCGCGGGCGGCCGCGCGTCGAGATCGGGCGCGTCATGGGTCGTCGCGCGGATCTCGGCCGACGTGATGCCGCTCGCAAGCAGCAGCGCGACGATCGCGTGATTCCTGCAGTCGGCCGCAGTGTCGCCCGCTCGAGGCTGCACATGGCGCTGCAGCGCCGCGTCGGCATCGGGCGGCAGATAGCACGGCTCGGGCTCGCCGTCCGGCCATGCGAGATCGCGCGTCGTCCGGCCGGCCGGATGGATCGTGCGCAAGCCGGCTTCGACCAGATGCCGGCCCAGCCGGTCGATCAGCTTCGCGTAGCGCACGCGGGTCGACGTGCCGGGCGCGCAGGTGCGTTCGAGTTCCGCCAGGAAGGCTGCGACGTGGTCGGGCCCGAACGTGGCCAGCGACACGCGCCGTGCGAGCAGATAACGCAGGAACCGTTCGAACATCGCGACGTGCTGCACGACCGATCGCGGCGCGAACGGTCGGCGATCGGCGCCGGTCGCGGCGGTTTCCTGCCACGTGCGGAAGGCGCCAACGGGGTCGTGAATCCAGCGATTCGTGTCCATGCACGATTTATAGCCGGACGCGATGACGCCGGCAATCGTCCCGATGTCCTTCCGGCCGCCCGGCCCGCTGCAAGCGACGCGTCAGCGCGCGTGTCGCGCTGCCGGCCGTCGCCGTCATGCGTCGCGCGAAGGCGCAGGTACCGCTCCCGTGCTCACCGGTCCGCGTACCCGCGCAAATGCAGCGAACGCCAGTTGCGTCGCGATGGCCGCGAGCGTGCCGGCCGCCATGCCGTTGCCGAGCACGATCTGCACCGGCGCGCCGAAATGGCGATACAGGTTCGGCACCAGGATCGGTGCAAGGCCGACGACGAGCGCGGCCGCGAGCGTGTACTGGCTGGCGCGCGCGTGCAGGTCGACGCTGGCGAGCAGCCGGATGCCCATGACGCCGATCATCGCGAACACGACCAGCGCGGTGCCGCCGACCACGGCGGCCGGAATCGCATACGCGAGCCGCGCGAGCGGCGCGAACAGCGCGATGACGATCAGGATCGCGCCGGCGGCAGCTGTCACGTAGCGCGAGCGTACGCCGGTCGTTTGCACGACGCCGATATTCTCGGCACTGGTCACGATCAGCGGCGTGCCGAACAGCGCGCCGGCCAGCGACGCCAGCGCATCGCCGCGTATCGTCTTCGGCACGTCGCGCGACAGCGAGATCGTCTTGCCGCACGTTTCGCCGACGGCGACCGTCTGCGCCGTGGCCTCGGCCATCGAGATCGCGGTGAAGATCAGCAGCGGCAGCGCGGCCAGCACGTCGAAGCGCGGCATCCCGAACGGCAGCCATACCGGATGGGTGAACAGCGGGCCGCGCCATACGTCGGCGAGCGCGGGCATCGCATCGATCGCCCATCCGAGCGTCGCACCGGCCATCAGGCCGATCAGCACCGCGAGCCGCCCGATCGTGCCGCGGAACGCACCGGCCACGACGACGGTGGTGACGATCGTCGCCAGCGCGAGACCGAGCGCGCGCGGCTGAGCGAAGTCGGCCGAACCCGGCTGGCCGACGACGATCGTCGCGTAGATCCGGATCAGGTTGATCGACACGAGCAGCATCATCGCGCCGACGACGATGCGCGGAAAGAGTCGCAGGCAGCGCGTGAAGACGGGCAGCAGCACCCAGTAGAACGCGCTGGCGAGCAGCGCCGCGCCGGCCGCCGTCGGCAGGCCCGATTGCGCGGCGATGCCGGCGAACAGCATCGTCGGTGCGCCGCCGGGCACCATCACGAACGGCATGCGTGCGCCGATCGGGCCGGCGCCGAGCGATTGGAGCAGCGTGCCGATCCCGCACGCGAAGAACGTCGCGCCGATCAGCTGGACCGTCAACTCCGCCGGCAGCGCGAGCACTTTGGCGATCAGGAACACGGCCGTGATCGGGGACGCGGCCATCGACAATACGTGCTGCAGCCCGAACAGCACGAGCTGCCATGCGGGCAGCCGCGGGTCGACGGGCGTTGGGATCGGATCGTGCGACACGGCAGGCCCCTTCGAAGCGAACGGCGGCGAGCGCCGGAAACCGGCGGTGAACGGAAGGTCAGCCCCGCAGCCAGGGCAGTTGCGCGGCGCTGTAGCGGAACGTCTGGAATACGCTGTTGAGCTGCCCGGGACCGGTCTTGCGCGCGGCTTCGTCCGGGTATTCGGCGAACCACGGAATCACGTATTCCCAGACGACCTCGCCTGCGGGCGTCACTTCGAACAGCCGGCCCGTCGACGATTCGGTGACGTGCGTGTTGCCGTTCGGCAAGCGCTGCGCGTTGCCCATGAACGGCGTGTAGAACAGGTTCACGACGTCGTCCGCATACGACCACACGACGCGCTGCGTCGCGGGATCGATCTCGACGACGCGCGAGAACACGACGTGCGCGCCGTGGCGAAAATTGCCGTTGTCGAACGCGAGGATGTTGCCGTTCGCGAGTGGTACCGGCGCATGCTGATGCGACACGACGTCGGGCCCGATCTGCAGGTCGACGCGGCCGGTTTCGCGATCCACGCCGATGATGCCCGACGTCGTGCGCAGGCTCATCAGCACGCGGCCGTTCGCATCGACCGCAAGGCCGTTGACGAGCGGCCAGTGATAGCGCCCGAAGCCGGACGCGATCGGGAAATCCTCGGGCCGCAGATGTTCGCGCGCATGCCATTCCCAGACGATCTGCCCGGTCCGGTTGACCTCGCGGATCACGTCTGCATACATCACCTCGTCGTCGCCGTGCGGCGTGCCGCCCGGCACGCGCCGCGCGAACGCGGCGTCGACCGGCTCGCACGCGGCGTAGAGCAGGTTGCCGTTCGGCAGCCACTGTGCATCGTGGTGGTGCGCGGGATCCTCGTAGCGCCACACGGTTTCGCCTTGCGGCGTGACCTCGTAGAAGTCGCCGCCGTGCCACATCGACCACGGCGCATAGCGTGATTCGGATTGCGGATGGTTGCCGTTGTAGCCGAGGTTGCCGTTCGCGAGGATGACCGCATGGCGGCCGGGGCGCACGGGCATCTTCCACTGATGGGCGACTTCGCCGTCGATGCCGACGAGATAGACGTTGCCGTCGGCCGTCTGTGGCGCGATGAGCGTATAGCCGCCCGCGGACAGGGCGGGATCGTGGGCAATGAGGCCGACGCCACGGCGGCGCTGGGTAATCTGGTCGACGGTTGTCACTGCGGTCTCCATTCGAATCGGACACGGGGATGCAGCGGAATCTAGACGATCCGGACGGTCAGTAAAATCGGATTATTCTTGACGCCCTGTTCGGAAAAATCTAACGGATCCTTCATGCGTTCGATATCGCAGACATTCCGCTGTTTCGACGAAGTCGCGAGACGCGGCTCGATCCGCAAGGCGGCCGACACGCTGCACCTCACCGCTGCGGCGGTGCACCAGCAGATCCGCAATCTCGAGGAGCAGGTCGGCGCACCGCTGTTCGACCGGCTGCCGCGCGGGATGCAGCTGACGCTGGCCGGCGAGATCGTGATCGCGGCCGTGCGACGCGGCCAGCGCGATTTCGACAATGCGCTCACGCAGGTCGAGGACCTGCGCGCGCTGCGGCGCGGGCATGTGAACCTGGCGGTGCCCGCGTCCACCGCGGAAAAGCTCGTGCCCGACGCTATCCTCGCCGCGATGCAGCGCTACCCGGGCGTCACGTACAGCGTGCGCTCGGGAAACGGCGAGAGCATCGTGCGCTGGGTCGAGACGGGTGAGGCCGACATCGGCTATGCGCTGCGCCGGCGCACGTCGGCGGGCGTCGTCGAGGTGCGCGCGTTCGCTCAGCCGCTGGGTGTCGTCACGGCGCCGGGCCATCCGCTCGCGGCGTCCGCCGGCAAGGTGCGGATGCGCGACTGCTGCGCGCATCCGCTGATCCTGATGACACCCGACACGGAACTGCGTGCGATGTTCGACCGGATCGATGCGCGACAGCCGCGCAACGTGCGGCCGCTGGTCGAGACGGGGTCGGTGCCGATGGTGCGGCGCCTCGCGGCCGAAGGCGCGGGCGTCGGCTTCCTGATTGCCGAGAACGTCGCGGACGACGTGGCCGCCGGCCGGCTCGCGTGGACGCCGCTTGCCGATGCGGGGGCACGCTCGTTCAGCTGCATCTACCAGCGGGCGGACATGAGCGCGACCGTCGCGATGACGATGTTCCTCGAGTTCTTCTCCGAGGCAATCGAGGCGATGGAGAGCGGTTTGGCGCGCGACGGCCGGGCAGCCGGCAAGCGCCGTCGGGCAGTAAGGTAACGGCGCAACGACATCGGTCGCGCAAGCGCATCGCACTGCGATGCAGGGCAACACGCGAACCCGCCGGCGAGATCGGTGACGTTGCATACGCAACGTCCGGCCGAATGACGCCATTCCCTTGTTGCGGAAAAAATTTTGTTCATGGGACTATCGAACGCGTTGCCGGCGCACCGAGGGGGTCGCAGGCAGCGTGATGTCTATCGCAACGAGCTAAAAGAACATCGGCAGACAATGAACAGAACGACGATTTTTCCGTATGCGTCCGCGTTGTTCGCGGCCACCCTGTTGACGGCGTGCGGCGGCGATGTCGAGAACGAAGCAGGCCGCACGCCGACACCTTCCATCGATGCGAGCTGCCTCGCGGTCGACAACAGCGGCGCGACGGTCGTGGTGGGCTCGAACCAGCCGGGCGACCCGTCACTGCCGGAAGCATCGTCGGGCTATCGCACCGGGATGAAGCCGGTGTATGCGAAGACCTATCTGGTGGCCACGTCGAATGCGTACGCGAGCGCGGCCGGTTGCGCGGTGCTGAAGAAAGGCGGCACGGCCGCCGACGCGGCAGTCGCCGTGCAGGCCGTGCTCGGCCTGACCGTGCCCGAAGCGACGGGCCTTGGCTCTGGCGGCGTGCTGCTCTATTACGATGCGCGCGGCAGGACGCTGCAGGCGTACGACGGCCGGGAAACCGCGCCGGCGGCCGCGACGGAGAACTACCTGCGCTACGTCGACGACGCAACCAACCAGTCCGTGCCGCTGCCGAACGCGCGGGCGAGCGGCCGCTCGATCGGCACGATCGGCGTGCCGAGGCTGATCGAGGCGCTGCAGCAGGATCACGGCCGGCTGCCGTGGCAGAACCTGTTCGGCGATGCGATCACGCTCGCGACCAACGGCTTCCCGATCGGCGGCCGGCTCGCCGACGCGATCGCGGCGAACGCCGCGAACCTGAAGCGCGACCCCGAGGCCGCCGCGTATTTCCTGAACGCCGACGGTTCGCCGAAGACGCTCGGCGCCGTGTTGAAGAATCCGGCGTATGCGCGCACGCTGACGCTGATGGCGCAGTCGGGTGCGAACGCGCTGTACACGGGGCAGATCGCGCAGGACATCGTTGCGAAGATCGCCACGACGAAGGGCGCGGACGGCTCGACGCTCACGCCAGGCAAGACGACCTTAGCCGACTTGGCCGCGTACCAGGCGAAGCGCCGCGAGCCCGTGTGCACGACCTATCGCAGCTATTGGGTATGCGGGATGCCGCCGCCGTCGTCGGGCGGCATCGCGGTCGCGTCGGCGCTCGGCATTCTCGAGAATTACAACCTGAAGTTGCTGAAGCCGACGGCGATCGATCTCGAAGGGGGCAAGCCGACCGTCGCCGGCGTGCACCTCGTCACCGAGGCTGAACGGCTTGCGTATGCCGATCGCGACAAGTACGTGGCCGATACGGATTTCGTGCCGCTGCCGGGCGGTACGTGGAATACGCTGCTGAACAAGCCGTACCTGAAATCGCGTGCGGCGCTGATCGACCCGACCAAGAGCATGGGCACCGCACAGCCCGGCAATCTCGGCGCGGTGCCGCTTGGTGTCGACACGACACTGATCGAGCATGGCACGAACCAGTTCACGATCGTCGATGGCGACGGCAACGTGCTGAGCGCGACGACGACGGTCGAGTCGAGTATGGGCTCGTTCCACATGACCAACGGCTTCCTGCTGAACAACCAGTTGACCGATTTTTCCGCGAACCCGGTCGATAGCGCGGGCAATCCGGTGGCCAACCGCCTGCAGCCGGGCAAGCGGCCGCGCAGCTCGATGGCGCCGACGATCGTGTTCGGGCAGGCCGCGGACGGATCGCGCGGCGATTTCGTGATGGCGACCGGTTCGCCGGGAGGCGGCACGATTCCGCAATACGTGGTCAAGACGCTCGTCGGCGGGCTCGACTGGGGCCTCGACGCGCAGCAGTCCGCGGGGCTCGTCGATTTCGGCGCGAGCAACAGCCCGACGACCACGATTGGCGGCGAGCACCCGAACGTCAACACGGCGAACAACGGGGCGAACGATCCGCTGATCACGGGGCTGCTCGCGCTCGGGCACAAGGTGTCGACGTCCGCGCAGGCGAGCGGCGTCAATACGGTGATGCGCGTAACGGTCGGCCAGTCGCCCGCGTTGCAGGGCGGCACCGACCCGCGGCGTGAAGGTGTCGTGCTCGGCGATACATTCCGGCCGTGATCGGGCGGTACGCGCGCGGCCTCGATCTGCCCATATTCACCAATGGGCGGCCGGGGCCGCGCATCATGAAGGAGTCGCAATGACGAACGCGCATCTGCTTGAAATGGACGCCATCCTGTCCGTGCCGGGCTTTTTCGATTTCCTCGGCGACCTGGATTGCGACCGCGCGCTGGACCGTCGCGATGCCGAGCCGTTCGATGCGCAGTGGATGGCGTCGTTCGACGAAATCGATGGTGATCCGGGTGCTGCGATCGACCGGGCCGCCGTGAGCGCGCTGAGGGAAAAGGCGTTCAAGCTCGCGTTCGGCGCATCGGGGAACGCCGGTGTGGCGGCATGCGTGTCCGACGATATCGAACTGATCGCGCGGAGCCGGTTGTCGGGCCGCGCCGACGGCTGGCCGACACACGTTCTTTGGAATGCTTATAGAAGCGGCCGGTTTCCCTGCTAGCCGTTCGCCTGCCTGGTTTCCCGATCCGTGGCAATCGGCCGTGCCGCCGTCGCGGCATGCTCCGCGCGGCACGCCTCAAGATTCTCCCCGTCCAATCCCGCCGAAAGCCCTCGATTGTCAAGCAGTGTGAGTCAATCGTCAGCATTTGCAACGGAAGTAACAGTCCCCGCAAATCAATCGCTTTGCTCGTCGGCGCCGCTACATTAGCGCCACCTGCCGCACGTCGCGGCAAGGCATGCGACAGGCCGCACGAAGGCGGCCCGCAGCAACAACGTCTTTGGGGAGAATGACCATGAACAAGATTCGTACGATTCTGGTGGGTGCTGCACTGACGGCGATGGCGACGTCGGCTGCGTTCGCACAGACGGCCCAGACCGGCGCCCAGGGTTCCGCAGGTGTCGGCGCACAGGTTCAGACGCCGCTGCTCGGTGGCGGCGTGGGCGTGCAGGCTGGCGCCGGCGCGAATGCGGCAGGTTCGGGCGCGGGCAACGCCGTTGGCGGCGCGCTGAACGGCGTCGGCAAGACGGTCGGCGGCGTGGGCTCGGCAGCCGGCAACGCGGTTGGCGGCGCGAAGCATGCGGTCGGTTCGGCAGCGGGCACCGCGAAGGATGCCGCCGCATCGGCCGCCCACTCGACGAAATCGCACGTGAAGCACGTCGCAGGCACGGCAAAGAGCCACGCGCAAGGCGCGGTGTCGACGGCAGGCGGCGCGAAGGCGAAAGCCGGTGAGGCGCTCGAAGGCGCAACGAACTCGGTGCAGGGTGGCGCATCGGTCGGCGTGAAGGGAGCGGCATCGGCACAAGGCGGCGCGCTGTAAACGTCACGCTTTCCGACACGGCCCGGCCCGCTTCGATGCGGGCCGGGCTTTTTTTTATTGGCGCGCGCGGCGCGCCGTTCATCCCGTCCTCGATACGGGAATGCGTCGGCGTTCGCCATCTATCCGGCAACGCGACACGCATCGGCGCCTTGCCGGATGCCCGCCGGCCCGGACCGGCAACGGGCGGCGTGCGTCCCCTGCCCATTACCCGCGTGCCATGCTTAAATAGCGGGGCTCCCGGTTGCCGGGCCGCCGCGATCGCGACGCCGGCCGATACGGGCCAGCACGTCCGAGCGATATCGTGACGACAGACGACACCAATACGCCGTTCCGGCCAGCCCGGCGCGGCCCGATAACATTCCGAGGCCTCACGTCATGACCATGCTGTTCCGTCTTCTCGCGCTCGCCTGCGCGCTCTGGCTGGCCGCCTGCGCAGCGCCGCCCCCGCCGTCCGCGAGTTCCAGCGCGTCCGCCGCTGCACCGGATGCCAGTGAACGCCGCGGGCTGGGCACGGCATGGGGCGAGTCGGTGCGGTCCGAAACTCGCCAGGTCGAATTCGAACGCGCGGATCCGGCGAAGCCGACGGATCTCGCGTCGGTCTACTACAACGATGCGTTGCCCGGACACCCGCCCGCGTCCCAGGTTCGCCGGTTGCCGACCCGCGTCGCGCTTGCCAACGGCGACATCGCGCTGTCGTATACGGACGAAAAGGGTGCGCCGCTGCGTCTGGCGCGCAGCGACGGCCGCTGGCACATGGCGGGCGTCGAAGGTTCGCGCTACATGATCGTGCTGCATAACCAGGGGCGTCGGACGTTCGAGGTCGTGTCGAGCGTCGACGGGCTCGACGTGCTGTCGGGGCGGCCGGGCAGCTATACGAACGGCGGTTACGTGCTGTATCCGGGGCACACGCTGACGATCGAGGGCTTCCGCAAGAGCCGCGACGAAGTCGCCGCGTTCCGCTTCGCGGCGGTGCCTGACAGCTATGTCGCGAATTCGAAGTATGGCGATGCCGCGAACGTCGGCGTGATCGGCGTCGCGGTGTTCGCGCAGAAGGAGAACGACGAGGAAGCGCTGCGCCGCAACGCGAATCCGTTCCCGGGCAATGACAACGGCTATGCACCGCCGCCGGTGCCGCGCGGAGAGTGACGGCGCGTCGCGGGTCGGCCGCGTGTGTCGTGACGAACGGCGTACGCCGGGCGATCCTGAAATGGCACTGCACGTATGGCATGCTGGCGCATACGGTGAATTTCACGACAATCCTGCGCGATTCATGTGGACACGGATCATCCCGACGAAATCGATTGCGTTGAGCTCGCGGCACTGGCGTTGCTGGTCTCGAATGCCACCGTTGCCATCGCCGAAACGCCGGCACCCGATTCGGTGCGGCTCGCCAACGGTCACGAAATCGAGTGGGTGCGCCCGGTGTTGGTCGAGGTCGATGCAGGCCGCCACGAGAAATCGGCACTCATCGTGCCGACCGCGCTCCGCCACGCATTGCGCGATGCATCGAGTGTCGCGTTCCCGTCGGACCATACGAAGCGGATCGAAGGTAAAGACTATCTGATGGTCGTCGTCAACCGCTCGTCGAACAGCCGCCCGACCGGATATTGCGGCGCGGGTGAAGAAGGGGCGCTGTACGTGCTGGAACTGCACGGCGCCCGTGCGGTGCCGCGTTTCTCGCTGCCGGTTCAAAGCTGCATCGACTCCATTTCGCTCGAGACCGATGATGGAGCGCAATTTCCCTACCTGGCGATCGCGTGGCGCGACGGCCCGGTCGGCATCGACATCCGGTGGGAATATCTCGCGCACGGCGGTGCAACGCATCGCGTCTATCGTTTCGTGAACGGCACGTTCGTCGAGGCTGAGGTTCCGCAGTAACGCGGCCGGGTTGCGGCACAATGGCCGTTCGAATTCGCCTCGCGTGCGTCCTCACCATCCGGATCGACGGAGCGCCTCATGTCGTTACCCGCTTTCAGGTACCATCCCGACCCGCCGGCAACGGGCAGCGTGATCTGCTCGGACGCGCGCTGCGCGTGTTGCGGCGATGCGTGCGGTTGCGTGTACGCCGGCCCCGTATATGCAGCAGACGAGTATGAGCAATGCATTTGCCCGTGGTGCATCGCCGACGGCTCGGCGCACGCGCGGCTCGATGCAGTCTTTACCGACACGCGTGGCATGGGCGGCGGCGAATGGGACGAAGTGCCCGATGCAGTCGTCGACGAAATCGCCTGCCGCACGCCGGGCTTTCAGGGCTGGCAGCAGGCGCGGTGGTGGACGCATTGCGGCGATGGCGCAACGTTCATCGGTCGTGCGGGCGCCTGCGAACCGACCGCGCTCGGCCCGCAGGCGGTTGCGTCGATTCGTGAATCGACCGGACTCGACGAGGGCGCCGAGTGGGCGCGTTTCTTCGCCGCACTCGACAAGGACGGCTCACCGACAACGTATATGTTTCGCCGTATCCATTGCGGCGAATTCGGCGGCTACCAGGATTGCGACTGATGGCCCGGCTGGCGGCATCGCACGGCGATCGCAGGCCCCATCGTCATGAAACAGAGGAATCTTCGTGAAGTTCATCCACGCGGCAGACATACACCTTGACAGCCCGTTGCACGGCCTGAGCGCATACCCCGACGCGCCGGCTGCGCAGTTGCGCAACGCGTCGCGCGAGGCGCTGCGGCAGCTCGTGGATCGGGCGATCGAAGAGGAAGTCGCGTTCCTCGTGATCGCCGGCGACCTCTACGACGGCGACTGGAAGGATCACAACACGGGCATCTTCTTTGGCCAGCAGATGGGGCGCCTGCGCAAGGCCGGTATCCGCGCGTTCGTCCTCGGCGGCAACCACGATGCCGAAAGCGAGATGACGAAGAAGCTGACGCTGCCCGACAACGTCACCGTGTTCAGCCACCGCAAGGCGGAAACCCACACGCTGCCGGAATTTGACGTTGCGCTGCACGGACAGAGCTTCAAGGACAAGGCTGTCGTCGACAATCTCGCGATCGGCTATCCGGACCCGGTGCCCGGCTACTACAACATCGGCGTGCTGCACACGGCGCTCGAAGGCCATGCGGCGCACGCGAACTATGCGCCGTGCACGCTGGCCGAACTGCACGCGAAAGGCTACGACTACTGGGCGCTCGGCCACGTGCACGAATTCCAGCAATGGTCGGGGCCGTCCACGGTGGTGTTTCCCGGCAACCTGCAGGGGCGTCATATCCGCGAGACGGGCCGCCGCGGCGCGGTGCTCGTGACGGTCGAGCAAGGCCGCACGCAGGTCGAGCGCCTGTATCTCGACGTGCTGCGCTGGGAAGCCGTGTCGGTCGACGCGTCCGATTGCCTTACCGTTGCCGACCTGTCGAGAAAGATCGGCCAGTCGCTGGAAGCGCTGCTGACCGTCGACGGCCATGTGCCGCGCGCGGTACGCGTGACCGTCACGGGGCGCACACGCGCGCATGGCCTCTTTTTCGGCCGCGCGCCGCAGTTGCGCGCGGAGGTGCTGAACCAGATCGGCATCATCGGCAACGAGCGGATGTGGCTCGAGAAAGTCCGTCTCGAGACGTCCGCGGCCGATCACCAGCCGGGCGAAAGCGAGCAGCTTGAAGCGCTGGAGGACCTGAAGCAGATCCTGGCCGACGCCGCGCGCGATCCGGATTTCCTCGAACTGCTTGAACGCGACCTGAAGCCGTTCGTCGGCAAGGTGCGCAGCGACGTGAAGGAGGAGGTGCCGCTGTTGACGAAGGCACGTGCGGGCGAGCTTACCGCACTCGTCGAGCAGGTCGGGCCTGCGTTGCTTGCGCGGCTGGCGAGGGGGGAGTAAGCGATGCGGATCAATCAGCTCGATCTGATCAAGTACGGCAAGTTTACCGACGAGACGCTGCGTTTCCCGTCGGCCGGCGAGGATTTCCATGTGATCGTGGGGCCGAACGAGGCCGGCAAGTCGACGATCCGCACGGCCGTGTCGGAACTGCTGTTCGGGATGAAGCTGCAGACGCCGCTGGATTTCCTGCACAGTACGCCCGAACTGCGGATCGGCGGCGTGCTGGAGAGCGGCACGGGCGAACTCGCATTCCACCGTGCGCGCGGGCGCAGTCCGCTGCGCACGCCCGCTGACGACAAGTTGCCCGACGACTATCTGGCCGCCGTGCTCGACGGCGCGACGCGCGAATTTTTCGAGCAGATGTTCGGGCTCGATCACGGGCGCCTGGTCGACGGCGGCCGGAGCATTCTCGACGCATCCGACAAGCTCGGCCAGGTGCTGTTCGAATCGGCTGCCGGTGTCGGCAGTCTCGGGCCGGTGCGCGAGGAGCTCGATGCGCGTTCGGTCGAACTCTGGGCGCCGCGCCGCAGCGGCAGCGCGTTTGCACTCGCGGAAGCGTCGTTCAACGAAGCCGTGACCGAACTGAAGACGGTTCAGGTGCGCACGCGCGACTGGGTCGAACGCAAGGACGCGCGTGAAGCGGTCGAACAGCAGATCGAGCAGGCGCGCGCGGAACAGCGTCGGCTCGAAGCGCTGCGTTCGAAGCTCGAACGCGTGCGACGGCTCGCGCCCTACCTGAAGGAGCTGACGGTCAAGGACGCCGCGCTGGCGGAACTGGGCGCGGTCGTCGAGTTGCCACCCACCGCGTATGCGGATCTGCTGAAGGCGCAGGGCGATCTCGCGGCCGAACAGAAGGTGCTCGAGGAACGGCGTGCTGATCTGCTCGCAAAACGGCAGGCGCGCGATGCGATCGACGCCGACGCCGACACGCTGGCGCTCGAAACCGACATCGAAGCGCTCGATCGGTTGCGCGGCGCGTGCATGAATCACGCGCAGGATCTGCTGCTGCTCGGCGCGGATGTCGAACGGCACCTGTCCGCCGCGTTCGCTGCGGCCGCCCAGCTCGGCTGGCCGACCGACGAAGCGTCGCTGCGTGCATCGTTGCCGACGGCGTTGTCGCTGAAGACCGTCGCAAACCTGTTGCGCGAACACGGTGCGCTGCACCAGGCGCTTGCCGGCGCGCGCGAATCGCTCGACGAACGCACGCGCGAGCTTGCGCAGGTGCAGGAACAACAGGCGCGCCTGTCGACCGTCGATGTGCCGGAGGCGCTGCGTGCGGCGCTGGCCGATGCGCAGGGCTTTCGCAATAGCGGCCAGCGCGAGCAGGCACTCGAACATGAGATCGCCGCTGCTGACCGCACGCTGTCCGGCGCACTCGATGCGCTCGGCCAGTGGCGCATGCCGGTCGATACGCTGCGTGCGCTCGACGTGCCATCGGCGGCGCGGCTCGGCGCGCTGCTGAAGGAAGACAGCGAACGTGCGAGCGCGGTCGCTGCTGCGCGCGACGCGCGGGACGGCGCGCTCGAAGAGCTCGAGCGGCTCGAACTGCAGGAGAAACACTTCGCGGAGAACCACAAGGTCGTGACGACCGCCGACGTGCTGGCGGCGCGTGCGCGGCGCGACGGCGCGTGGGGCGATATCCGCAGCGGCGCGGTCGATCTCGCATCGGGCGCACCTGCGGTCGACGACGCGATTCGCCTTGCCGACGAACTCGTCGATGCACAGCTCGGTGCGACGCAGGCGGCGGCGACGTTGCAGTCGCTTCGTCAGCAGGTCGAATCCGCACGTGCCGGCGTGACGCGCAGGCAGGCCGCATTGGACGAGCGCGAGCGTGAGCTCACCGCGCATCGCGACGCATGGGACGCGCTGGCGACGGCCGCCGCGGTGCCCGGCATGCCGCTGGCGACGATGAGCGACTGGCTCGCGAAGCGCGACATCGTGTTCGCCGCGCAGGCCGACCTCGACCGGCAGCGCCGCGAATTCGACACGATTCGCGCCGAACGGGCCGCTGCCGAAGCCGCGTTGCGCGCGGCGCTGCGCACCGTGTCGCGAGGTGGCGAGTCGGACGGCCTGGCGGCGCTCGTCGCGATTGCCGAGACCTTCGTACAGTCGGCCGAGAAAGCGCTCGCGCAACAGGACAGCCTTGAAGATCGTGCGCGGGAAGCCGAACGTGGATGCGCGACGGCGCAGTCGCGCGTCGGCCACGCGCAGACGGCCTACGATGCGTGGCACGCGCAATGGCAAGACGCGCTGGCCGACGCAAAGCTGTCCGCGAGCGCGGCGACGCTGGCTGCGGCGGAAGGTGCGCTCGGGCTCGCCAACGCGGTGATGGCCGAACTGGCCGATGCCGACGCGCCGCGCAACCGGATTGCCGCGATCCGCGCGGAGCTGGCCGCGCTCGAGGCTGGCGCAAGGCGGCTTGCCGAAGCGCTCGCGCCGGAATGGCTGACGAGCGGCGACTGGCCGGACGTCGCACGCCGGCTGACGATGCGCCTCGCCGCCGCCAGGGAAATCGCGCGTGCGATCGGTCGTGCCGATGAGGCCGTGCGGCAGGCCGACGGCAAGGTCGCGGATGCGGCTGCCGCGGTGGCCGGCGCCGACGCGCGCATTCAGCCGCTGCTGCAACTGGCCGGCGTGGCGTCGATCGACGCGGCGCTGCCGCTGGCGGAACGCTCGGATCGCCAGCGCCAGCTTCGGCAGGCGGTCGATGCCGCGCACGAGGCGCTGGTGCGCGATGGTGATGGCCTGTCCCGGTCGGCCGTCGAAGCGGAAGTCGCGGAGCAGGACATCGCCGACGTACCGGCGCAGCTCGAAGCCGTGAAGCAGTCGCTCGGCGATATCGGCAAGCGGCTGAACGCGCTTTCACAGCAGCAGGTCGTGGCCGACCAGGCGTTCAGCGCGATCGACGGCCAGGCGAACGCGGCCGTTGCCGAGTCGAAACGGCAGGAAGCGCTGGCGGCGATGGGCGATGCAGCCGAACAGTATCTGGAAGCAGCCACGGCGAGCCGGTTGCTGAAGTGGGCGACGGATCGCTATCGCGACCAGAAGCAGGGGCCGATGCTCAGGCGCGCGGGAGAGATCTTCGCCGGGCTCACGCTGGGCGAATTCGCGCGGTTGACCGTCGATACCGAACGGACGCCGCCTGCACTGTATGCACGGCGGACGAAGGGCGCATCGGTCGAGGTCGCCGGGTTGAGCGAAGGAACGCGTGACCAGTTGTTCCTCGCGCTGCGGATCGCGGCGCTGGAGCTGCAGCTCGGCAGCCGGACCGCGCTGCCGTTCGTGGCCGACGACCTGTTCATCAACTTCGACGATGCGCGCGCGAAGGCTGGCCTCGATGCGCTGCGCGATCTGTCGACGCGAACCCAGGTGCTGTTCCTGACGCACCACGACCACCTGCTGCCGCTCGTGAGGGACGTATTCGGCGCACGGGTCAACGTGGTCGAATTGCAGCGCATGCCGGTGGGCGCGTGATGCGGGGATGCCGGTGCACGGGCAGAGTCATCGCGTACAGGTAGTATGGGCGGTTCCGAAATGCACGCGGCCGGTTCTGCCGGTCGCGGGTCTGGCCACACGAGGGGTGAATATGAAAAAGCTGGTAGCCGCCATCGCGTTCGCGGCGGACAAGCATCGCAATCAGCGGCGCAAGGACGAAGCAGCGTCGCCGTACATCAATCATCCGATCGCGCTTGCCGACGTGCTGGCCAACGAGGCCGGCGTCGAGGACGAGCGCGTGATCGTCGCGGCCGTGTTGCACGACACGGTCGAGGATACCGAGACGACCGAGCAGGAACTGCTGCGGCTGTTCGGCAAGGACGTGGCGGACATCGTGATGGAAGTCACCGACGACAAGTCGCTGCCGAAGGAGGAGCGCAAGCGCCTGCAGGTCGAGCATGCGGCGACCATCAGCCGGCGCGCGAAGCTCGTGAAGCTGGCCGACAAGATCTGCAACCTGCGCGACATCTCGCGGCATCCGCCCGCGGACTGGCCGCTCGAGCGCAAGCAGGCGTACTTCGACTGGGCGAAGTCGGTCGTTGATCCGATGCGCGGCGTGCATCCCGGTCTCGAGGCGATCTTCGACGCCGCCTACGACGCACGACCGGTGGACTGAGGCGCTCGCATGCGATCGGCTCGATCCATCGAATCCGCCGCGCGTCGATTGCCGACCGTGGCGGGTGTCGACGTGGGCGGCGAAAAGAAGCAATGCGATCTCGTGATCCTGCGCGGCCCCACTGTCGTCTGCCGCGAGGAACGGGTCGCACCCGAGGCGGTTCCGGCGCTGTGTCTCGCCCATGACGTCGTGGTCGTCGGTGTCGACGCACCGAGCCTGTGGTGGACGGGCAGCGGGCGCCGGGCGGCCGAACAGGCGCTCGCACGCGAACGGATCTCGTGCTTTCCGACGCCGTCGCGGGAGCAGGCGGTCGCGAGCACGTCAGGCTTCTTCGACTGGATGTTCATGGGAGAGCGTGTCTACCGCGCGCTCGCAGATGCCTATCCGCTGCTGACTGGCGCGCACTATGCAGGCGGACGCGCCAGCTTCGAAACCTATCCTTATGCGATTACCTGCGCGATGCTGGGCAAGCATGTTGCGTCGGCGAAGCAGAAACGCAACCAGCGCCGGCAATTGCTGGAGCGACTGGGGATCGACGTGTCGGCGCTGAAGTCCGTCGATGCGCGAGACGCGACCCTTTGCGCGTTGACGGCGCAATTCGTCATCGACGGGAATGCGCACGCGTATGGCGATACGGAGGGCGGATATATCCGCGTGCCGACCGTGAGCGAGGCGATCGTTCTCGACGCACCGTAGCAGCGTCGCGCGTCCTGGGCGAGAGGCGCAGAGAAAGGGTGAGCTTTTGCGGGAGGGGTGTGGCCTGCGTGACGACCAAGGCGCGGCAAGCATCAGGATGGTTGCCGCACACGACATGACGCGGGTGCGCGACGCGATCCCGAGCGGCGCTCCTTAATCCTCGAGGATGGCTTTCGGCACGCTGGACAGGTCGCAGGCTTGCGCCTGTTCGAAGTAGCCTTCAGCATCGTCGATCATCACGACTGCGACGTCGATCAGTTCGTCGAGTCGTTGCAGCAGCGATTCGCGCCACTCGATGTCTTCGTCGCGCTCGGGCGTCTTGTCCAGCTGCTCGATGATCGAGTCGGCCGTCTGCAGGAAAGGAATCGCCTGCTGATAGTTTTCGATCGAGACCATCGCCGCGTTGCGCGCGCCGACGAGTCGCTCGCGGTGTTCGTCCGCCAGTTCGGATTCGCCGCTGATCCGCGGCAATACATCCGAGATGCGTTGCAGAAGCGGCGGAACCTGTTCTTCCAGGATGATGGCGCGCTCGCGCAGCGCTGCATATTCGTCGCGAAGGTCGGCGTCGCCGGGTTGAGTGGTGCTGTTCATCGTGGATAGGAGTGCGTGGTTCGGTCGCGGCATGATACTCGACCGCACCCGATTCCTTGCCCGTTCCGCGCCCTCCTATATAGGCGGCGAGAGACATACTTCACATCAATCGAGGGTGGACCGTGTTGCGATGGGCGTCCCGTCGAGCCCCAGCCCCCGTGCGCGACAGCGCACGGGGGCTTTTTCAAAATATTTTCACAAAGGGGCTTGCGTGGTTGGGGGCGGGTGCTTAGAATCACGCCTCTTTCGCGCTAACGGAAACGCGGCGCGGGAGAGGGAAGCAGGGTCGGTGGTGTGCGGCAGTGTGGCGCGCGCAGCTGGCCTGGAAGTTGAGCCCCGCAGTCGCAACGCTGATGTTAAAAAGTTGTTGACGAACTGCGAAACATGGTTCATAATTTCGCTTCTCTGCTGCTGAAAACGCAGCGCTGCCGGGAAACACGAAGTTCCTCGCAGAATGCTCTTTAAAAATTAACAGCCGATAAGTGTGGGCGCTTGATCGAAGCGAGCTGATCCTCGGATCAGATAGCAAAAGTATCAAGAGTCTCACACTAAAGTAAGTCAGGTTTATGAAGCAATTCATATTCCTGTCAGCTTTG